>VBFW01000357.1 GCA_005880525.1 Chloroflexota bacterium
CGGCCATACGAAACCTGGTAAGCCCAGCTGCCGCTGACCATCAGCCACATCTGCCCGTCGGGGTAGGCGTCGAACGCGTAGCTGTCGTACCAGGTCAGGTTGGTGGACGGAGTCACGACGATTGCGTATTCCGTGCCGGCAGTCACGGCCACCGTCGGGTTGAAAGTGAAGTCCTTCCATAGCCTGCAGCAGCCCAACGCACCGGTGAACGAGCTCGACCCAAGCACTGTGCCGTCGGGCTTGCCGTTGCTCACGCCCTGGAGCTGCACGTTCTCCGTGAGGGTCGTGAACGTCTGCTCGAGCGAGATTCGATCGATCTGGCCGGACAGGCCCGCCTTGAATGTCTGCGCCATTGGCGAGCGCAGGGTGTTCGCGCCAGAATCAATCGTCTGCTTCTGGTTGACAGCGTCGGCGGCGGTGACGGGGAGCACTGTGGCCAGCGGAAGCGCCGCGGCGACAGCCGCGACAACGAGGCGCCGGAAGTTCAGGTGGCCGCCCATTTGAAGGTAGGACGCGCCTAGGCGTGGATTCCTGCGCGTGCCTCCAAACGAAATGCAGTGACCGGCTGGCCGAACCCCTTCAGGTGCAGCGTGACCTTCTCCGCCGAGTAGCCGCCGGCTTCCAGCCAGTCCCCCACCCGACGGTGTGTTTCGTCGCTCATGACCACCTCGCCGGCACCGGCCTCCGCCTGTAGGCGCGCCGCCAGGTTGGTGACGCTGCCCAGCACGCTGACGTTGGCCGACTTCGCCAGACGGCCGACCACCGCCGGCCCCACCGCCACCCCGGCCCCCATGTGGAGGTCGACGAGCGCTGCCTTGTCGATGATGGCCACCGCGGCTCGGACCGCCTGCAGCGCGTGGTCGACGGTCTGCCCCGAGACGTTGAAGGTCGCCATCACGGCGTCGCCGGCGAACTTGTCGACGATGCCCGAATGCCGTGCCACCTCCTGCGCCGCCCAGCGCTGCAGCGAGGCAATTCGGTCCGCCAGCTGGGCCGGCGCGGATGCGCCGGTCATCTCGGTGAAGCCGCGCACGTCGGCGAACAGCACGCTGACCATCCGCTCGCCCGTGGTCCCGACGTCGGCATGGTGCGCTTGCGGCTCAGCCACGGCGACGTGCGCGGAGACCTCGATGCGGAGCGTGGCCGCCGTCTCTCGAGCCAGCTTGCCGGCCAGAAGGGCCCCAGCCGCCTCGGCCTCGGTGATCGTCTGCTCCAGCAGCGCTCGGGCTTGTTCTTTGGCGCCTGACTTGAACTCGTCCTGGTTGGGCATTCGGCTCACGAACGCCTTGAGCCATTCGGGCTCCGACCCTGCGGCTTCCGCGATTGAGTCTGCGGGCGAGCCCAGGTCCGCGCTGGCGGGGTCAGTGTCGCGAATGTCCGCGAACGCCGCCGCGGGGTCACCTGCGGCCAGACGGGTCCGCACCCTGGCCGCGGTGTCGTAGACCACATCCTGCCCCTCGACCCGACTCGAGATGGGCGGTAGCGCGGCCAGCGCTTCCGCAGGCCGCAATGCCTCCGCCAGCGCATGCGCCAGCAGCACCTCGCACCGCCAAACGTTCTTGCTGTGGCCGGACTCGCGCGACTTCTCCAGCGCGGTCCGGGCCTGGGCGAGGGCGCGGCCGACACTTCCCTGGTGGAGGGCAAGGAGGCCATCGATGTAGTAGGGCCACGACTCGGTGCCCGGCACCTGCCGCGCAGACCATGCCTTCGCGCGCCGGCCGAGGCCGAGATGGATTGCCGACCATGACCCGTTGAAGATCGCGTTACGCGCCTGGAAGTAGTCGTTGCCTTCGGTGCCGGCGCGGAAGCTGTCCTCCATGTAACGGAACCCCTCTTCGACGTCGCCGACCCCCATCTTCGCCAGGGCGATGAAGTTCCAGGACCACGCCATTGCCATGTTCGATCCGGCCGCCTTGGCGATCTCCGCCGCGCGTAGAGCGTCCTCCAGGCCGCCGCCCCCCGACTTGTCGAACAGGTCCAGGCCGGACAGGCGGATGTACGCCACCGCCAGCGCCTCGCTTGGGCCCTGCGTCTCGAGCACGTCGCGGGCGCGCATGAACTGCTCCCGGGCCAGGTCTGTTCGCAGCAGCTCCCAGTAGCAGCGCCCGAGCAGCAGCCGGTGCCCTGCGGCTTCGACAGTCAGGCCCGCCGCCTCGAGATCTGCGATGCCATGTTCGAGGAGCGCCTTGGCGGCCAGAGTCTCGGTGTTGTTCCAGTAGGCGTCCGCCGCCCGGCACATGAGCCGGCCTCGTTCGATCGCGTCCTTGACGTGCGGGATAGCTCGCTCGAAGAGATCGGCGGCGTCTCGGTAAGCGTGCGCGGCGATCGCGGCCTCGGCGGCGGCGACGCACATGCCCACCGCCTGCTCGTAGCTGCCGGCCATCAGCAGGTGGTGGGCGAGGTCGACAGCCCTCCAGTCGGGTCTCGACTCGAGGACCTCGGCGATGCGCGCGTGGAGCTGCTGCCGGCGCGTCGCGACGATGTCCTCATAAACCGCCTCGCGGGTGAGGGCGTGCCTGAAGCAGTACCGGCCGGCAGGGCGATCCGCCTCCTCGAGGAGCTGGTTGGTGACGCACGACTCGAGCGCGAGCGCGACCGCGGCTTCGGGCTTGCCGGCCACCGCGGCGAGCGTGGCGACGTCGAAGGTGAGGCCGATCGCCGAGGCGGCCGAGAGCACCTCGACCTCCACCGGCTGCAGCCTTTCCAGACGCTGCAAAATCGTCTCGCGCACCGTCGCGGGAAGACGGATCTCGTGCACCGACTTGCGGTCCCAGCCCTTATCGGTGCGAAAGATGTCGCCGTGGTCGATCGCGTCCCGCAGCATCTCCTCCAGCACGAAGGGATTGCCCTCGCTGCGGTCGTGAACGAAGTCGCGGAACTCGTCGCTCACCTGGACCTCGTCGAAGATGCAGGTGACCATTGCCTTCACGCCCTGAGCGTCGAGCGCGTTGATCTCCATGA
>VBFW01000358.1 GCA_005880525.1 Chloroflexota bacterium
TGGAGGAAATGTCACGTGATCAGCCAACTCGAGCCCGACCTCGATTCTTCACTCAGCCGCCAATTCGGGACGGCAGCGGATGAGCCGCGCGTAAAGCGGACCGTCGCCGCCCTCGAGGCGAATGGAATCACCGTGCTCCGCGCGCCTGACGCCGCAGCGGCAAAACGGATTGTCCTTGACCTCATCCCGGATGGCTCCCAGGTGTCCCATGGGGCCTCGCAGACGCTCGACGTTGTGGGCATTGCCGACGAGATCGACAAGTCCGGGCGCTACGACTCGCTCCGACCGCGGATCTGGAGCATGGACCGCAAGACCCAGGCCGACGAGATCCGCCGCCTGGGCGCGGCGCCGGACGTCATGCTCGGGAGCGTCCACGCAATCACCGAGACCGGGTCGCTGCTTGCGGCTTCGATGAGCGGCAGCCAGCTTGGGCCGTATGTCAGCGGCGCCGGACGGGTCATTCTCGTCGTCGGGACGCAGAAGATCGTGCCGGACCTCGAGCAAGGTCTGCGACGGATCAATGAATATGCGTTGCGGCTCGAAGACGCCCGCGCTCAGGCTGCGTACGGCATCCACAGCGCGGTCAACAAGGTGGTCATCATCAACGGGGAGATCACCCCTGGGCGGATCACCGTGGTGTTGGTCGACGAGGTCCTCGGTTTCTAACTACCCCGGACAGAGGACACACGAGACCACGTCAGCCGTGGCGATGTCGAAATCGACATTGGGTGTCGGGATCATCGGGGTCAGCCCCATCCGGGGCTGGGCTAGCACCGCCCACATCCCGGCACTGCGGGCGCTGCCGAATTACGAGATCCGGGCACTCAGCGCCCACGACGCGGAATCCGCGCGCGCAATAGGCGCAGCGTTCGGGGTCAGCGCCGTGTTCTCAGATCATGAGCAGCTGGTGCTCCAACCAGACATCGACGTGGTCGTTGTCACGGTGAAGGTCCCGCATCATCGCGAGCTCGTTTCCGCCGCACTTGCCGCCGGCAAGGCCGTGTACTGCGAGTGGCCGCTCGGCCGCGACCTCGAGGACGCACGAGCGATGGCCACACTCGCCGCCAAGCAGGGGGTACGTACAGTCGCAGGTTTGCAGGCGCGCCAGGCGCCCGCGATCGAGTTCGTCCAACAGCTCCTTCGTGATGGATACGTCGGCGAGGTGTTGTCAACGACACTGGTCGGACTGTCGATCCCGGGGGACGTTGTGGTACAGCCCAACGCCTACATGCTCGACAAGACAAATGGGGCCAACCTGCTGACGGTGCCGGTCGGTCACAGCCTCGACATTCTGAATTACGTCCTGGGCGAGTTCGCCGAACTGTCAGCCGTGTCGGATGTTCGCAGGCCACTGATCACCATCGAAGAGACCGGGGAGCGCATCGTGAAAACAGCCGCCGATCAGGTCGCGGTGATCGGCACCCTCAGGTCCGGGGCGACTGCCAGCATCCACATCCGTGAGGCAGTTGCCGGCGGTATCGGGTTCCAATGGGAGATCAACGGAACCGACGGAACCCTGCGGATCACCGCTGACGCAGCACTGCCTGAGATCTATCCCCTGACCGTCCATGGAGCTCACGGTCGAAGCGAGCTGGCCGAGCTTGACATCCCCATAGTGCTGACACAGAAATGGCCCACGCTCGCGAAACTGGAAGGAACGCCCGCCTTCAATGTCGGGCGTGCCTACGCGGCGTTCGCGGCAGACATCGACTACGGGACTCACACCGTGCCGGACTTCGCTGACGCTGTCGGGCGCCACGCAGTCATCGCCGCCGTCGAAAGGTCCGCGGCATCAGGAGAGCGCGTGACCCTGTAATCGTGCGCATCGGGACCCGGAGAATAGTTTCGATGGAAACCATCACGCTCAATAACGGCCTCGAGATGCCCGCGCTCGGTCTAGGCGTGTTCCAGACGCCACCGGATGAAACGCGCGATGCAGTCCGTGCGGCACTAGATTCCGGGTACCGCCTCATCGACACCGCAGCCGCTTACGGCAACGAGCGCCAGGTGGGCGAGGCAGTTCGTGACTCACGTCTGAGCCGGTCGGAAGTCTTCCTGGAGACCAAGATATGGATCAGCGACTACGGGTACGACGAAACTCTGCACGGCTTCGAGAAGAGCGCCGGCAAGCTTGGCGTCGACCAGATCGACCTGCTCATCCTCCACCAGGCACTGCCGTCGGCGTTCGATCGAACCCTGGAGGCCTACCGCGCTCTGGAGACCCTGCTCGCTGACGGCAAGGTCCGCGCGATCGCGGTCAGTAATTTCATGGTCGAGCACCTCACGATGCTGCTCGACCGCCGCAAGGTGGTGCCGGCGGTCAATCAGATCGAGGTCCATCCGTACTTCGCGCAGCGGGAAGTGCAGGAATTCGCGGGCGCACACGGCATCCTCACGCAGGCATGGTCACCGATTGGCGGGATAACGATCCATCGCGACACGAGTCATGGCAGCACCCTCCAGCGCCATCGATGGCCTGGACACCGGCCGGCGTGGGGGGCCTGAGCCGGACGCGATCACCCTCGAGGCGTTTGGTCGCGACATACCGGAAGCGTGAAAGCCGGAGCTAGATCGCTTTCTCCGTCCGCCAGCGCTTGATCCAGCCCGCGTGGTCCACCTCGTGCGTCGAGAGCAGCGCGGCGCTGCCGTACATAGAGCCGTCCAGTGCACGGGGCTTCGCCTCCGAGATGGCGTCGAGCAGGCGCTTCCTCGACCGCTCGAGCTCCCACCTGGCCTGCGCCGCGCTCAAGCTACGACGTAGCTCGTAGCCCACCTCGTTGAATGCGTCTTCCTGTGCTTCGGGGAACTTCCACGCCGACTCGTGTCCGGCGGATACCCGCTCCACCTCCATCGCGCGTAGGTCGTCCCACAGCGCGAGGTGCGCAAGATGATCCTTGACCGACCAGCCGTCGAGCGACGGCTCGCTCATCTGCTCGTCGCTGAGGCCGTCGATCGCAGACATCAGTCCCTCGCGGGTCTGCCGATAGTGCTGCAAAAGGTCGTCCTTGTTCTCTGCCATCGGTCTGACTCTAATGCTCAACCAAATTTGAGGGTTCACATAGGGAACTCACAGCCGGGCTAACCAGACTGACCACGTCAGCTGACGCAGAAAAAACATTCTCAGGAGGAAACACACATGAATTTCCGGATCAGCCCCAAACGGTTACTTGTGTCAGGAGTGGTCGCGGGCTCCCTTCTCATAGGAGTCGCGGCCGGCGCCGCAGCGACACTCGCAGCCACGGCGGCCAGCGCCGCCAGCCCCAGTCCAACCCCGTCCAGCTCCAGCGCGAGCTCTTCTGCAGCCCCGACGATGCCGGCTCACGGAACCGCCGCGCACGAAAACGCTGAGGTGGCTGTGACCGGCGCCAACGCCACGAAGGCGCAGGCTGCTGCCGTCAAAGCGCTTGGCGGCGGTACAGCGGGTGCCGTGACCACGGACTTCACGAAGGCCGGATATGAGGTCACAGTGACCAAGGCAGACGGAACCACGACAGAGGTCCATCTCGACAGCTCGTTCAATGTGATGCAGGGCGGAAGGCCCTAACGACACCACGATTTCAAATCCGGGCGGAGCGGGCTTGAGCCCCGCTCTGCCCGAATCGCTTACCAGTCGGAAGACATCGCGAGCGGCCGTTGCAAAATAGTCCGCCCATGACCCAGCCGCCAGAAGAGCCGGATGTCTTCACACGCGAAGAGCGGCGGATCATCCAGCGACACCGCACCCCTGAGCAGGTCCAGCAGTTCCTGCGCAGGCTGCCCTACA
>VBFW01000034.1 GCA_005880525.1 Chloroflexota bacterium
CGCGGCTTTCGGCGTCGCCGACGATGTCGCCTTCGAGGTCGGGCTTGCGTGCGGCGGGCACATCGAGGTGTTCGTGCAGCCGCTCGACGCCGTGCAGAAGAAGCTGATAGGCATGCTCGAGAAGGACGAGCCGGCGACGCTGCGTACGAACCTGGTGACCGGCGAATCGCAGCTGGTCGAGGGCACGCCGCCGGGCACCGAGCTCGCGCGGCGCGATGGCGACTGGTTCATCGAACCGTTCCGCCGGCCCCCGCACCTGATCATCGTCGGCGCGATCCACATCGCGATCCCTCTGCACCGGCTCGCGAAGGTGATGGGCTATCGCGTCACAGTCATCGACGCGCGTGCCAAGTTCGCGACGCGCGAGAGGTTTCCCGAGGCCGATGAGCTGCTCGTTTCGTGGCCCGACGAGGGGCTGGGCAAGCTCACGCTGGACCGGTCGGCGTACGTCGTGGTCCTGACTCACGATCCGAAGTTCGACCTGCCCGCACTCCGATCGGTGCTGAAGAAGGATGTCGGCTACATCGGCGCGATCGGCAGCCGCAAGACGAACGCCAACCGCTTCGACGCCCTTCGCAAGGAAGGCTTCACCGAGGAGCAGATCGCGCGCGTGCACGGACCGATCGGCCTGGACCTCGGCAGCCGCGGAGCGGAGGAGACTGCGCTGGGGATCCTGGCCCAGCTGACGGCGGTGCGCTTCGGCGGGTCAGCGGCATCGATGAAATCGACGAAGGCAGCCGTCGCCTAGCGGCTCTGCCTCATGCGCCGTTCGCGCAGAAGCGGCAGCACCATGTAGAAGACGGCCGTCGCGGCATAGACGGCCAGCGCCAGCTGGTAGTTGAACAGCGCAATCACCGTGCCTAGCGGGTACGCCAGCATCCCCGTGGAGAAGCCGAGCAGGCTGAACGGCGTCGTGAAGAGGTGGCGCGCCTTGGCATACGAGTTCATCAGCGTGAAGGCCAGCGCCATGCCCGACATGGTCAGCCCGTAAGCGAACGCGGCAAGGGCCTGGTCATGGCCCACTTCCAGATAGCGCGCGACAAGTCCAGTCGGAAACGGGATGACCGCGACAGTCATCAGGACAAGGCCGTTGAGCAGCAGGAGCGGGCGGTCCAGGCTGCGGATGGCGTCGATGGTCGCGTGATGGTTGAGCCAGATCACCAGGATCGTCATGAAGCTGATCACATAGGCGGCGTAGGACGGCCACTGGGCCACCAGAGCCGGTCCGAGCGAGGCGTGCACGTCCGGCACCGGGATCGAGAACACGAGGAGCGTCGCGGCGACGGCGAACACGCCGTCGCTGAATGCCTCAGCCCTTGACTTGCTCAACTCTCCGCGCCGGTCGCAGGGCGGCGTGCTCTCGACGGAATCGTCGGGCCTTCTCGCGATTGCCGCACGATGCCATGGTGCACCAGCGGCTCGAGTGGTTCCGAGATCGGTCGAAAAACGCCCACCGGCACGTCTGCGAGCCGCACAGCTTGAGCCTGGCCCAGTCGTCGTCGGCCATGGCTGCGAACGCCGCGGCAACGATCCGGCCGAGCGCACCTGTGACGCCGCTGACCTCCGGCTCGAGGCGCGCCGCTCCGTCGGAACCGAATCGTGCCCGAAGCTTGCTGGCCGACGCGGCCTCGTTCAGCGTGGCCACGTCGACGGGGTAGACGGCGGCGCCCGAGTTGGCGCCGATGATGCCCCGCAGCGCCGCTCGCAGAGCGATCGCATGCCGTAGGTCGTCCTGGTCGGAAGCCGCTCCGGCCGGAACCAGGCCGCGGTCGGAGAGCCACGTGGCCAGGGCCTCGGGGCTGGTCAGCGCCTCCGGGCCGTCTTCGAGGTCGACGCTGTTGACGAAGGCCTGGACGAGCCCGATCGCGCCGGTGGCCGTCTCCCTGTCCGCCATCAGAAGAATCTCATGGTACTGGAACCGCCGTTGCCCATATGAGGGTTATAATAACCGACATAGAGGCTATGGTGGTTAAGGAGGTCGAGCCATGAACGAGTCGTTCAACGAGGAGATGGCCTGGAGGAATCTGCAGGACATGCAGCGCGAGATGGAGAACCGCCGGCTGGTCGACGGCGGCGGTCCGGCGCTTCGCTGGTGGCTGCCGAAACTGGCCAGGCGAGTCTGGATCGTGGCAGGCCTGGCCACCCGGCGTCCTCCGCGGTGGAACCCGGCGCTGGTCGAGCCGGTCGCTGACAGCGGCCGCGCGCGGCGCCCGGCCGACATCGACGCTGCCTAGGTCGCGGCCAGCCGCCGCAGGAGGGAGAGCTGCTCGGCGTCCGGTCCCTCGCCAGCCCCTGGGACCTCGAGGATGAAGGGCAGGCGGTCGAGCCGCGGCTCGTGCAGCAGGGCGCGAAAGCCCTCGTCGCCTATCTGTCCGGCGCCGATGTTGGCATGGCGGTCGCGATTGGACCCGAGCCCGGTGACTGAATCGTTGCAGTGGACGACGTCGACGTTCTTCAAGCCCACCACCTTGTCCAGCTCGTCGATCGTCTTGCGCACGGTGTCGGCGCTGCGCTCGTCGTAGCCCGACGCGAACGCGTGGCATGTGTCGAAGCACACGCCGACGCGCTTGTCCTTCAGCTTCGCCATCATCGTCGCGATCTCTTCGAAGCGCGCGCCTACGCAGCCGCCGAGACCTGCGTTGTTCTCGATGAGCAGTCGCGCGTGCTGTGGGTCCGCGCGCTCGAGCACCTTCTGCAGGTGGCCGATGATCGTGGGCAGCGTCTTCTCGAATCCGGCACCTTTGTGCGAGCCGGTGTGGAAGATCACGCCGTCGATTCCCAGCTCATCCGCGGATCGCAAGTAACCGGTAAGGGTGCTTTCGGAGCGCTGCCGCAGCGTCGCGTCGTCGCCCGCGAGGTTGATCAGGTAGACAGCGTGAAAGTAGAAAGGCGGATGGCCGTATTTGTCCGCCGCCTCCTTGAAAGTCGCGATGCGCGTCTCGTCGAGCTTCGGTGAACCCCAGAAGCCGGGCGGGGTCGGGTGGCACTGAATTGCATCTGCGTCCATGGCCTTCGCACGCTCGAACGCGTTGTGCAGGCCGCCCGAGGAATCGACATGAGCCCCAAGGATCGGCATCACGTCAAGACTACCTGCGCACCATGGCATGCTGGATGTGTGCCCGTCTTCGTAATGAGCGACCTAGAGGTGCCCATCCGAGGGCGCACGTACCGCGAGCCTGACGGTCCGCACAGCGTGGTCGTGCGCGGACGCGATGTGGTGCCGGCGCTGCAGCATGTCGCGTCGCGACCTGACTGCGCGACGCTCGCGGTCGTAGGCGTGCCCGACGCCATTCCCGACCTGTCGGCGCTCGCCGGACGGAAGGTGATCGCCGTCGACGCCGACAGCGCGCGCCTGCACGATTTCGCCAAGGCCGCCACCGCGGCCGCGGCCGAGGTGGAGTGGATCCGCGCGGCGCGGCCTTCGAGCGAGCGCCTTGCCGCATCGCTGCTGCCGGTCGGCGCGGTGGTGCTCGCCGCGGGCTCGAGCTCGCGCATGGGCGGCACCGAGAAGCTGCTCCTGGACTTCGACGGCCAGCCGATGGTGAGGCACGCGATCGAGGCCGCTTCGAACGGCGGCTGCCACCAGGTCGTGGTCGTGTACGCGTCGAAGGATGTCGCGAGCGCCGTCGATGGAGCAGCCGAGCTCATCCACAACCCCGACGCTGCGCAAGGCATGTCGACGTCCCTGCGCCGCGGGCTCGCCGCATTGCGCTCCGACATGGAGGGGGCGCTCATCGTCCTTGGTGACCAGCCGCTGGTCGGGTCGCGCACGGTGGCCGCACTGCTGCGCTCCTGGCGGCGCGAAGGATCGCGGCCGGCTGTCGCGATGGCCTCTTCAACGCCCAAGCCGAGGTGGACGCCACCGGTCGTGCTGGCGCGCGAGCTGTGGCCTGAGCTCGAGCAGCTGGAAGGTGACTCGGGGGCGAGGCAGCTCCTCGACGCCCATCCGGAGCTGCTCGACGTGGTGCCGGCCCAGGGCAGGCCTGACGACATCGACACGCCTGACGACTACGCCAAGATCGTCCGCCTGTTTCCGAGGAAGAAGCCGACCCGTCGCCCCTGATTCGTCTACGATTCCAATAGTGCTAGCGATCGCTCTAGGAGTGTGAGCTTGAAAGATCAGGCACGGCGTGAGAGCGGGTGGGTCACGGCCGGCGAGTACGAGGACATCCTCTACGAGACCTGGGACGGGATCGCCAAGATCACGATCAACCGGCCGAAGGTCCGCAACGCGTTCCGGCCGACCACCGTGACGGAGATGTCGGCCGCGTTCGAGGCGGCGCGCAACGACCCGTCGATTGGTGTGGTCATCCTCACCGGGGCGGGCACCGAGGCTTTCTGCTCGGGCGGCGACCAGCGCATCCGCGGCGACGACGGCTACGTCGACCCCAAGGGAGTCGGCCGGCTGAACGTGCTCGACCTGCAGGTCCAGATCCGCCGCCTGCCCAAACCTGTGGTGGCGATGGTGGCGGGCTACGCGATCGGCGGCGGGCACGTGCTTCACATCGTGTGCGACCTGACGATCGCCGCCGACAACGCGCGGTTCGGTCAGACCGGGCCGCGCGTCGGCAGCTTCGACGGCGGCTACGGCGCGGGCCTGCTCGCGCGCATCGTCGGGCAGAAGAAGGCGCGCGAGATCTGGTTCCTGTGCGAGCAGTACGACGCGCAGCAGGCGCTCGACATGGGCCTGGTCAACAAGGTAGTGCCGCTCGACAAGCTCGAAGAGGAGACGGTCGCGTGGTGCCGGCGCATGCTCGAGCTCAGCCCGCTGGCGCTGCGCCTGCTCAAGGCCGGCTTCAACGCCGCCGACGATGGGCTCGCGGGCATCCAGCAGCTCGCCGGTGACGCCACGCTCCTGTACTACCTCAGCGAGGAGGCGCAGGAGGGGCGCGACGCGTATGTGCAGAAACGGAAACCTGACTTCAAGAAATTTCCTAAGCGTCCGTAGATGGCTGTCGCCACCAGCACGCTGACGGCGCGCGCGGTCTGGTGGTCGGCTGTTCGCCCGGCCACTCTCGCCGCCTCGGTGGCGCCGGTGCTCGCGGGCACAGCGATCGCGATCCACCAAGGTGGCATCCGGCCGCTCGCGGGTCTTGGCGCCCTGGTGGTCGCGATATGCATGCAGCTAGGGGTCAACTTCGCGAACGACTACTCCGACCACCTCCGCGGCGCCGATTCGCCGGCGCGCGTCGGGCCGATGCGTGCGGCTTCGTCGGGTGTCGTGCCGCCGGCCCAGGTGAGGTTCGCGGCAATCGGCGCGTTCGGCGTGGCTGCTCTGGTGGGCGTGGTGCTGAGCATCGCGACCGACTGGCGGCTCCTCATCGCGGGCGCGGCGTGCCTGGCTGCGGGCTGGCTCTACACAGGCGGCCCGAGGCCGTACGGCTACCTCGGCCTGGGCGAGCTTTTCGTGTTCGTGTTCTTCGGGCTGGTTGCGACGTGCGGAACCGTGTACGTCGAGTCGCTCCGGATAACGCCCCTCGCGATTCTCTTCGGATGCTCGATGGGCTTCCTGGCCAGCGCGATCCTCGTGCTGAACAACCTGCGCGACATGGAGAGCGACGCCGCAGCCGGCAAGCGGACACTGGCGACGCTCATCGGGCGGCAGCGCACTCTGTATCTCCTTGCGGTTCTCGCCGCTGCCGCGTTCGCGATCCCGATCGTCGTCTTCATGTCGCACCTCGCCCCGGTCACGGTAATGGCCGTGCACTTCGCGATCCCCATTGCCGCTGTGCCCGTGCGCACCGCCTTCGCCACGACATCGCCGCCCCGGCTGGTGGCCGCGCTGAAGCGGATGGCCGTGGCCGAGCTCGCCTTCGCGCTGCTGCTCACGGTCGGGCTGGTGCTCATCTGATGGACGCGCTCATCACAGCGATTCGGCCGCAGGATGTCGCGCGCGAGGTCGAATCGATACTGCAGCGAGGCAAGGTGAACAGGTTCGTCCTGCGGCCGGTCGCGCGCGGCGGCATGGTCGACCAGGAGCGACTCGGCGCCGCGCGCTACGCGGCCGGTCTTCAGGCGGTGGTCGTGCTCGAGGTGGCCGTGGCCGCCCACCCGAGGTGATCGGCGAGTATCGACGCGGTCGCATCGGGCTGCTCGAACTGCACCGAGTGGCCGCTGCCGGCGACACTGCGAATGCGCGAGCGATCGACGGTCTCGTTGAGCCGCGCCGCCGCTAGCACGAAAGGCACATCGTCCTCGCCGGCGACGAAGGTGCAAGGGAGGTCGATCGCCTCGAGCTCGTCCCACAACGGCTCCATCGCGCCTGCGCCCATGCCCCTGAGAGACGCGGCGAGTCCCTCGGCATTGTTGCCAGTTCTAAGCCGGTGGAGCCAGGCCGCGAAATCAGGCCGGCGCCGCCTGATGCCGGCGAACATGGGCAGCGATTCCCAGTGCTGGACGAACGACTCGACCCCCTCGCGCTCGATTCGCTCGGCGAGCGCCTGATCGGCCTGGCGCCGCTTCCCGCGAGCTTCGTCATCGAGCCCGGCGTGTGCGCCGATTGTCAGCAATGATCGAGTTCGCTCGGGTAGTCTGACCGCCACGTGCAGCGCGAGCCGGCCGCCCATCGAGTAACCGACGACGTGGCTACGTTCGATTCCAAGGTGGTTCCACAACGCCACGAGGTCGGCGGCGCAGTCATCCATCGTCGCGGGCGAGGTCCTGGCGCTGCCGTGGCCGCGGAGGTCGGGCGCGATCCACTTCCAGCCCGCGGGCATCTTCGCGACCAGCTCATCCCAGCTCGCGCCGCTGAGCGTGAAGCCGTGCAGAAGCGTCACCACCTCGTCCACGAGATAAGCCTATGGACGTAGCGCAGTCGTTCGCGGCGACCTTCGTAGACGAGCTCGCCGTGCAGGGCGTCGAGTACGCGTGCGTGTCGCCTGGCTCGCGGTCCGCCCCGATCGCGATGGCGCTGCAGCGGCACCCGAAGACGAACGTCTTCATGCAGATCGACGAGAGGTCGGGCTCGTTCTTCGGCATTGGTCTCGCCAAGGCCACGGGCAAGCCGGTGGTGCTGCTCTCGACGTCGGGCACCGCCGCGGCCGAGTTTCATCCCGCGGTGGTGGAGGCGTTTCACTCGCGCACGCCGCTCATCGTGCTCACCGCGGACAGGCCGCCTGAGCTGCGCGATGTCGGGGCCAACCAGGCGATCGACCAGCAGAGGCTTTTCGGCACGGCGGTGCGCTGGTTCTTCGACCCCGGCCCGCCGGTCGAAGCCCCGAATGCGGCGCGTCTGTGGCGACGCCTCGCGGCGCGGGCCTACGCCGAGGCGCTGAACGGGCCCGTTCATCTGAACCTTCCGTTTCGCGAGCCGCTGGTGCCTCCGCCAGGGCAGGTGCCGTCGCCGCTTGGCGAGTCGCCGCAGTCGATGACCGCGGGCCGCATCGCGCCCACGTCCCAACAGGTCTCGTCACTAGCCGCCGCGGTCCGCGGGTCGAAACGGCCGCTCGTGATCGCGGGAGAGATGCGCGACGGCGCGCGATTGGCAGAGGGCCTGAACCGGCTGGGCATCCCGCTGCTCGCCGAGCCCAGCTCGCAGCTGCGGCGCGCGGAGTCGGGCGCGGCGGTCGAGTCCTATGAGGCCCTGCTGCGTGCGGGCTGGTCGCTCCAGCACGGCCCAGACCTCGTGATCAGGCTGGGCAGCACGCCGACCTCGAAGGTGATGAACGCGTGGCTCGCCGCTGCCGCGGCGCCGACGTTCCTCGTCGATCCCGACCGGATGTGGCGCGACGAGGACCAGGTCGCGAGCAACGTCCTGGTTTGCGATCCGCAGCCGCTCATCGAAAGCCTGCCGGCGGCCGACGTCGGCGCGTGGCGGGACGAGTGGGTCAGCGCCGGCAGGAAGGCGACCGCCGCGATCGGCGCGACGCTGGT
>VBFW01000035.1 GCA_005880525.1 Chloroflexota bacterium
AACAACGGCGGCGGCGTCTTCAACTTCCTCCCACAGGCGCAGCACACCGACGTGTTCGAAGAGATCTTCGCGACGCCGCTGGGACTCGACTTCGCGCAGGTAGCCCGGCTCTACGGGCTCGTCTACAGCCCTGTCACCGATCGCTCAGGCCTCGAGCCCGCGATCACCGATGCGCTGGGCGCGCAGACGTCGACGATGGTGGTCGTGCGCTACAAGCGCGAGGACAGCGTCAACGGCCACCGGGTGTGCTGGGAGGCAGCC
>VBFW01000036.1 GCA_005880525.1 Chloroflexota bacterium
CGCGCGGCGGCAGACGTGCGTGCCGCGGCGCAAGCGGTGGGCCGGCCGATCGCGATCATCGGCGACCTGCAGGGCCCGAAGATCCGCACTGGCGCGCTCGACTCGTCCTTCCTGCGATTGGTGAGGGGTCGCCAGGTCGTGCTCACCGCTTCGCACCGCCAGGATCGGAACGAGATCGAGGTCAGCCACGGCGAGCTCATCGAGTCGCTGCGGAAGGGCGATCGCGTGCTGCTGGACGACGGCCGCATCGAGCTCACTGTCCGGTCCATCGCCGGCGGGCGAGCCGCGTGCTCCGTCGTGCGTGGCGGCCTGCTCGGCGAGCGCAAGGGAGTGTCGGTGCCTGGCCGCACACCGCCGCTTCCGGCGCTGACCGACAAGGACATCATCGACCTGAAGCTCGCGGTCGAGCTCGGTGTCGACTACGTGGCGCTGTCATTCGTCCGCAGGCCGGACGACGTGCTCATGTGCCAGCAGCACCTCGCCGGGCTCAACTGCACCGCGCCGGTCATCGCCAAGCTCGAGAAGGTCGAGGCGATCCGCGAGCTGAACGACATCCTCGATGTCGCGGGCGCGGTCATGGTCGCGCGCGGCGACCTGGGCGTCGAGCTCCGCCTCGGCGAGCTGCCGGCCGTGCAGAAGGAGGTCATCGACCGCGCCAACCGGGCAGGCGTGCCCGTGATAACCGCCACCGAGATGCTCGAGTCGATGGTCACCTCCAACCGGCCCACGCGCGCCGAGGCCTCCGACGTCGCCAACGCGATCTGGGATGGCACGGACGCGGTGATGCTCTCGCAGGAGACGTCGGTCGGCGCCCATCCGGTCGAGGCTGTGCGCGCCATGGCCCGCATCTGCCTGTCGGCGCAGCGCCACCCAACCTTCCAGCGCCAGCGGCAGATCTGGCGCGAGCCCGGCCAGGTCGGAAGTGCCATCGCGCACGCAGCCGCCGCCAGCGCGGATGAGCTTGGCGCCCGCGTCATCATCGCCTTCACCGAATCGGGAACCACCGCCCTGCGTTGCAGCAAGGCCCGGCCGCATGTGCCGGTCATCGCCGCCAGCCCGAACGAGGAGGTGCTGCGCCGGACCTCGCTGTACGCCGGGGTGGTGCCGCTGCTGGTGGCCCAGGGCCGGGACACCGACGAGATGTTCGCGAACGCCACCGAAGCGGCTGTTCGCGGCGGCTTCGTGCGGGAAGGCGACCGGGTCGTGATCGTGGCGGGAGTTCCGGTCGGCAAGCCCGGCCAGACGAACTTGCTGAAGGTGGAGACCGTCTAAGGAGCAGCGCGCCAAACGGGCGACTTTGCTGCGGGTCCGTCTACAGTTTTCGGGTCTTGTCCCGGGCAGCCGCCACCCAACCGCCCGGCCCAGAGGCGACGGCGCCAGGCGGCGCCGGCGAGCGCTACGGGCCCAACACCGCCGAGGTGACTGTCTTCATCGAGTCGGTCGGTCGACTCTCGCCTTCCAGGTGGAGGAAGGTGATGGCGGCGCGCGAGTCGGCGACGAGGGTGACGCGGGACAGCTCCAGCCAGCCGGCCGAGATCGTGCGCGCGATGCTCGCCGGAGCTCCCGACGGCACCGGCACGCTGCCCGAGCCGATGTCGAACGTCGCCGCCGACATGGCCGCGATCCTGGCCAAACGCTCCGACGCCGAGGCGGTCGCCGCCTGGCAGGCCGCGTCTGCGCTGGTGCGCCGCCGGCAGCTCTCGGCGCTGACCTTCGCCGCGCATTACTCACCGTTTGGTTCCGTCATCCCGCTTGCCCAGGCTTCGGATCTGCCGCCGATCGTCGAGCGATTCGCCAACGCTTTGAAATGGCTGAGCGCGCCGCTTTGGGAGTCGCTGGCGCGGCCGTGGTCGCTCGACCGCGAGTCATCGGCGTCGTTGCTGCAGGCAGCCATCAAGAGCCGGGCGCGCGAATCCGAAGAGGCGGTGGCGATCGCAGCGATCACTGTCGCTCCAAGGCACATCTCCGGCGACGCGGGATGGGCGGCGGTCAAGACGGCGGTCCACGGCGGCCGCGTGCTCAGCTCGATGGGTGAACTGACGCCGGAGCAGCTCAAGACCCTTTGGGCCCCGCTGGAAGCGGCGGTCGCACTGCGCTCGCTCACCGACGCGCCGGTTGCCGGCAGGCCTTCGCGGGCGCTAGCTAAGAGGACACCTGCGCCCGCTGAAGAGGTCAAGGTCGAGAAGAAGCGAGCTGCCAGGCCGCGCGCCGAAGCCTTGTATGGGCCGAATACCGCCGAAGTGGCCGCTTTCGTGAAAGCGATCCCCGAGCTCTCGCCCATCCAGTGGCTGCGTGTGCTCGACCGCAGGCAGCTGGTCGCCAGCGTCACGCGCGAGGGCGAGGACGAGTCGGCGGTGGTGGTGCGATCCATCCTCGCGGCGGCCAGGGCGTCGGCCGAGCTCGAGCTCGGGGCACGGTGCTCCGTGTTCTCGGCCGTGGAGCGCGCGGCCTTTGCCCTGGCCGCTCGCGCTCGCCTCAGCGACGCGCAGTTCCAGGAGCACTACGGCGCCATGGCGGAGGTGGTCCCCGCCGGTGAGGCCGACACCGCGTCATTCGCCGGGCGCGTCGCCGCGCTGAACCCCGAGGAATGGATGCGGCTCGGGGGCGTTGTGTCGCCTGCCGACAATGCCGCGGTCGAGCCCCTGGTCAACGCGGCCGACGCGCTGGCCGCGCACCTCGACCAGCGAACGGATGCGGAGGTCGTGGCGGCGTGGCACGCGCTCACGGCGCTGGTCCGGCGTCACCGGCTCTCGGCCATCAAGTTCGCGGTGTCCTACGCCCCGTTTGCCTCGGCGGTGGTAGTGACCAAGCCGAGCGCGATCGCGCCGGTCGTGCAGCGGTACCTGACGGCGGTAGGAAGGCTGAGCGCGCACCAGTGCGCGGTGCTCGGCGAGCCCTGGTTGCTCGCGGACGACGTCTCGAACGCGCTCGCCCGAGCGACCCCGAGCGCCTCAACGCGCGCTGCCGAAGAGGCGGCCGCGCTGGCCGCCCTGGTCACAGTGCCGATGCGCGTCAAAGGTGACGCGGGCTGGGCTGCCTGCAAGACGGCGACGTTCGGCGGCCGGGTCATCGCCGCGCGGTCGAAGCTCAGCGACGAGGAGCTGCTCGCGTTGTGGAAGCCGCTCGAGCGCGCGATTCCGATCGCGTCGCTTGCCGCCGCGACCAGGTCGCGCTGACAACGCTGCTTAAATTGAGCTGATGGCCAAGAAGAAATCGCCGCGCAAGGCCGCCCCTCGCGCTTCAAATCGCAGCAACTCACACGATCCGAAGTTCGAGCGAGTGCTTGGAGTGTTCGCCCATCCCGACGACCCGGAGTTCGGCGCCGGGGGTTCGATGGCGAAGCTGGCGAAGGACGGCGCCAACGTGACATACGTGATCGTGACCGACGGATCGCAGGGCGGGGAGGATCCCAACCAGAAAGACTCGGAGCTCGTGTCGATTCGGCAGCGCGAACAGCGAGCCGCGGCCAAGGTGCTGGGCATCAAGAGGGTCGAGTTCCTCGGCTACAAGGACGGCCACCTGGCGCCTGACCTGAAGCTGCGGCGAGACATCGTGCGCATGATCCGCAAGCACAAGCCGGAGCTCGTCATCACGCACATTCCCGGACGCGTGCTCGACGCGCCCATGGGCGGCTCGCATCCCGATCACATCGCGGTCGGCGAGGCGACTATGGCTGCGGTGTATCCGGACTCTCGCAACCCGCGCGCGTTTCGCGGCCTGCTCAAAGAGGGCTATCAGCCGCATGTCGTCAATGAGGTGTGGATCCCCTACTGGACGCTCGGTGACTACTTCGTCGACATCAGCAAGACCCTCGACCTGAAGCTGGCGGCACTTCACAAGCACAAGAGCCAGGTCGCGAAGCCCGGGCAGGAGTGGGACATCGACAAGTGGGTTCGCAAGCGCCACCGCGACATCGGCAAGAAGGGCGGGTATCAGTACGCCGAATCGTTCAAGCGGATAAAGGTCTAGACCGAGCTCCAGCTGTCGCGCAGGTGCGACCAGATCTCTTCCGCCCACGCGGCGTACTGGGCGTCGCCGGGATGCAGATCGTCGGCCGCGATCCAGCCGGTTGAGCCGGTCGCGCGCGTGCTGACCTCCGTGAGGTCGACCCACAAGAACGATCGCGCTTCGGCCTCTTGCCTCGCGACCGCGTTGAACTGCTCGGTGATGCTGCGCACTCGGGCCGGGTCGCCATACTCGCGGGCCGCCGGTACGACCGACCAGTTGGGGATGGAGATGGCGGCGACGCGACCCGCCGGCAGCTGCGTCGCCACGATCGCGTCGTAGATCTCGATGAGCGACTCGCGGTACTGCTGCGCGCGGCGGCCCTGGACCAGGTCGTTGACACCGATGAGCACGCTGACCAGGTCGGGCTTCAGGTCGGTGATGTAACCGAGCTCCTTCGCGAGCAGGTCGATGGTGGTGAATCCGTTGACTGCCGGATTCACGACCTCGACCTCGCGCCTGGTCGTCTCCTGAACGTGCACCGCCAGCAGCGACGGAAAGTTGCGGGACTCGTGGGATGCGCCGGTGCCGATGGTGTACGAATCGCCGAGCGCGAGGTAGACGATGTGGTTGCGATCCTTCACCGATCGATGTCGGCGAGCGCGCTCCAGACGTCGATCTTCGTGCGCACTCGGCGGATCACCTCGTCGGTGAACTCCGTCGTCGCCGCGTGTCCAGCGAGGTCCGCGGTGCGCACGCCGTCGGACACTGCCTCGAGCGCCGACTCGTAGATCGCGCGTGACGCCACGTGAGCCGCGTCACCTTGCATGTACGCGAGGAGTGACCCCACCGCGAGGATCATGGCCATCGGGTTGGCCACGTTCTTGCCCTCGAGCGCGGGCGCCGTGCCGTGCGGGGCCTCGGTCATCGCGACCGCCACGGCGCCATCGTCCTTGAAGGCAAGCAGCGTCGACTCGGCGCCGGCGATGGTGCCGAACATCTGCATGACGAGGTCGGAGAGCGTGTCGCCGTCTCGGTTGAGCGCGGGAATGACGAGGGCCTCGCCGCTGGTGGTCAGCAGCATCGCGTAGGTCGCGTCGATGAGCTGCGGTTCGTAGCTGACGTCGGCATGGCGCTTCGCCGCCGCGTCGAGCTCCTCTTTGAACATCCCCTCGTAGACGGGGCTGACGGTGAACTTGGGACCGCCGAATACCTTGGCCCCGAAGCGACGGGCATGAGTGAACGCGTACTCGGCCACGATGCGGCACGTGCGGCGGCTGATCTTCTCGGTTCGAAACGCCCACTCGTCGAGGTCGTGACCTTCGCGCCACTCCCTTGCTCCATACGCGTCGTCGACCGCCATCCGGATCACCGAGATCGGCGCATGCACGCCGGCCAGCGGGCGGATGCCCGGGATGCGGCGGCCGGTGCGCACGATCACGCGGCCGTCGACCTGCTTGCGGAGGATGGCATTCGGGCTGCCGACGTCGCCCGTGCCCTCGGGCGTGATCGTGGCGGCCTTGATGCCGAAGCCACATTCGCGAAGCGCGGCCGACGCCTCGTGCACCACCTCGTTGCGCGTCTCGCGGCGGTGGGCGAGGGAGAGATCGAAATCGCGCTGCATCACCTGGAAGCCGATGACGTCGCGCTCGAGCAGGCGCCGGGCTTGCAGGAGCAGCTCCTCGCCGGTCTGGTCGCCGTGCAGCATCGCGACTGTCGGTGTCGGCATCGACTCAGATGATATTGGGCCGCTTCACGTCGCCGGGGGATGCGGCTCGACAGCCAGAACAGGAGTTCGGTTCGACCCAAAGGTAGGTGCCCGTGGCCAGCGGAATCATGGCTATCCGCTACCGTCTGGTACTATTGACACCGCCTAGGAAACCTAGGCTTTTTTCTTTCTCCCAACCAAAGAGTCAAGCATGGAAGAAGTGATCACCCTGGCCTGTGGCGTCTGCAAGCGTCGCAACTACACCACGCTCAAGAACAAGAAGAACGATCCTGACCGGATCGAGCTCAGCAAGTACTGCAGGTGGTGCCACAAGCACACCTCGCACAAGGAGACCAAGTAGTGGCCGTAACCGCCAAGAATCGCGCGGGTGGAGGAGGCGACTCCGCCACTTCGGGCGCCGGCTCCGGCCGATTCCTTCGCGAAGTCCTCGACGAGCTGCGCAAGGTCGTGTGGCCGACGTGGGGTGAGCTGTACCGTTACACGCTCGTCGTGATCGTCACCGTCGCCATCCTCGGCGTGTTCATCGGCGGCGTCGACTACGGGATCTCTGAGATCCTGCGGCGCTGGCTCTACGTGCAGCACTGATGGCAGTCGAAAAGAGCGCTACGACCAGCGGGCCCGAGACCGAGGCGCAGTGGTACGTCGTGCATGCGTACTCCGGCCACGAGGAAAAGGTCAAGAAGAACCTCGAGAAGAGGATCGAGTCCATGGACATGCAGGACAAGATCCTGCAGGTGCTCGTCCCGATGGAAGACGAGATCGAGATCAAGGACGGCAAGCGCCGCCACGTGCAGAAGCGAATCTTCCCCGGCTACATCCTCGTGCGCATGGTGATGTCCAACGAGTCGTGGTTCGTCGTTCGCAACACGCCCGGCGTCACGAGCTTCGTGGGTTCCGCGAACAGCCCGGTGCCTCTGCAGGAGAAAGAGGTTCGCGCCATCCAGAAGCAGATGAAGCAGGAGGCGCCGAAGATTCGCGTCGAGTTCCAGGTCGGCGAGTCGGTGCGCGTGGTCGACGGACCGTTCACCGACTTCCACGGCAAGGTCGACGAGATCAACCCGGAGAAGGGCAAGCTGAAGGTGCTGGTCAACATGTTCGGCCGAGAGACGCCGGTGGAGCTCGACCTTCTTCAGGTCGAGAAGGTCCACTAGTCACACACACATAAGAAAGGACGAGGGAACTCCCAGGGTTCGATGAGCAAGAAGAAGATCCGCGCGGTGTTGAAGCTGGAGCTGCAGGCCGGACGGGCCACGCCCGCGCCGCCTGTTGGCACGGCTTTGGGCCCGCACGGAATCAACATCATGGAGTTCACCAAGGCCTACAACGAGCGCACGCAGAGCCAGGTCGGCGACGTGGTGCCGGCGGAGATCACGATCTTCGAGGACCGCAGCTTCGCGTTCATCCTCAAGACGCCGCCGACCGTCAACCTGCTGAAGAAGGCCGCTGGAGTGGAGAAGGGTTCACCGAAGCCGAATCGAGAGAAGATCGGTCGCGTCACGCGTCAGCAGATCCGCTCCATCGTCGAAACGAAGCAGAAGGATCTGAATGCGTACGAGTTCGAAGCCGCTTCGAAGATGATCGAAGGCACCGCCCGCTCGATGGGCCTCGAGGTCGTGGAGTAGTAAGGCGATGCCGAAGAAGAGGGGCAAGAAGTACACCGAGGCCGCCAAGAAGGTCGAGGCCGCGCTCGCGGCCAACGGCGACGGCGGGCTCGCGCCCGAAGAGGCGTGCAAGATCGTGAGAGAGACGTCGACCTCGAAGTTCGACGCGACCGTCGAGGCTCACATCCGGTTGGGCGTCGACCCACGCCACGCGGAGCAGATGGTGCGCGGATCGGTCGTCCTGCCGAACGGAACCGGCAAGAAGGTTCGGGTCGCGGTGTTCGCGACCGGCGACAAGGTGCGCGAGGCGCAGGACGCAGGCGCCGACTACGTTGGCGGTGAGGACATGGTTAAGAAGGTGTCCGAGGGCTGGACAGACTTCGACGCCGCGGTCGCCACGCCGGACATCATGTCCAAGGTCGGCCCGCTCGGGAAGATCCTCGGCCCGCGTGGCCTGATGCCGAACCCGAAGTCGGGAACCGTCACCTTCGACGTAGCGCGAGCCGTGCGAGAGGTGAAGGGCGGCAAGGTCGAGTTCAGGACCGACAAGTTCGGCATCGTGCACGCGCCAATCGGCAAGGTGTCCTTTGGCGACGGCCAGCTGCACCAGAACCTGGTGGCGCTGGTCGACGCGCTGCTGCGCAACAAGCCGTCGGCGTCGAAGGGCCAGTACCTTCGAACTTTCTACCTGACCGCGACGCAGGGACCTTCGGTTCCCGTCGACGTAAAGGAAGCGGCAAGGCTGCAGCTCGCCGGCTGACGCGGGCGTTCGCCCATCACCGTCAGACTTAGTCCCGATGCTCGGGCCGGTCATCGAGGGCAAGCTCGCCATGCTGCGGCCGCCTCGGCCGGACGATGCACCGGTGATGATCGGCTGGTTCGAGGACATGGAGGTCACGCGCTTCATGGCTCTCCACCATCCGCCAAGCCTGGAGATGGAAAAGGAATGGCTGGAGCGCATGGCGCGCAGTCCTGACGACGTCGTGTGGGCGATCGAGCATCAGGGCCGGCCGGTGGGCGCGAGCGCCATCCACGCCATCAACTGGAAATACGGCTACGGCACGACCGGCACGACCATCGGCGACAGGTCGTTGTGGGGGAAAGGAATCGGCGGCGAGACCATGCAGCTGCGAACGCGCTATGCCTTCACGCAGCTGCCGCTGCGCAAGCTGAAGTCCGGCTATTACGACGGCAACAGCGCCAGCGCGAAAGCCCAGGCTGCCGCGGGCTACCGCGAGGTCGGCCGCTGGAGCAAGGACCTTAATTTCCTACCGAGGCGAATCAGTTGAAGGACGCTGGATCCTTCCTGCCTCGCATGTGTCACGAGGGCAGGGAGGATTTTTTATTTGCCGAGAGCCAGCAAGGAACAGAAGGCCGAGCAGGTCGAGGAGATCGCCGAGCGGCTGAAGAGGGCCAAGGTCGCGGTCTTGACCGATTACCGCGGCCTGACGGTCAGCCAGCTACAGGACCTGCGCACCCGCCTGCGCGGCGGCGAGGTCGAGTACCGCGTGGTCAAGAACACGCTGGCTCGGCGCGCGGCCGAGGCTGCGGGCATGCCGGCGCTCCAGTCGGAGCTGAAGGGCCCGGTCGCGATCGCCTTCGGCTACGCCGACCTCGGCGTCCCGGCCAAGCTCATCAACGAGTTCGTCCGGGCCACCAGGCTGAAGCTCGAGGTCGTCGGCGGCCTGGTGGAGGGACGGGTGTTCTCACCGGCGCAGGTCAAACAGCTGGCCGACCTGCCGTCCCGCGAGACGCTCA
>VBFW01000359.1 GCA_005880525.1 Chloroflexota bacterium
CTCGTGCGGCATCATCACGGCCAACCAGCTCATCGCGCTCCGCGACCCTTTCGGCTTTCGGCCGCTGTGCATCGGCTTCATACCGCTCGCCGGACAGCCTGCGCACGTAGTGGCGTCGGAGACTTGCGCGCTCGACACCGTGCGCGCGACATTCGTGCGCGAGGTCCAGCCGGGCGAGATGGTGGTGATGGACGAGCACGGCGTGCACAGCGCCATGTTCCAGACCTCGAACAAGCACGCGATGTGCGTGTTCGAGTTCATCTACTTCGCGCGTCCCGACTCGATCCTCAAAAACTGCGAGCTCGAGGAGGCGCGCATCAGGATGGGCAACGAGCTCGCGAAGGAAGCGCCGGTCGAGGCGGACATGGTGATCGCGTTCCCTGACAGCGGCACCCCTGCCGCGATCGGGTACGCCGAGGCCTCCGGCATCCCGTACCGCGAGGCGCTCATGAAGAGCCGCTACATCAACCGCACTTTCATCCAGCCCGACCAATCACTGCGCGAGGCGGGCGTGATGCTGAAGCTCAACCCGCTGCCGCGCTCCATCAGGGGCAAGCGCCTCATCGCAGTCGACGACTCCATCGTCCGCGGTACCACGTCACGCCGCATCATCGACCGGCTGCGGGCGGCGGGCGCGAAGGAGATCCACATGCGGATCTCGAGCCCGCCCATGCGCTACCCGTGCTTCATGGGCGTCGACATCGGCTCCACCAAAGAGCTCATCGCGTCGGGGCGTACTGTCGAAGAGGTGCGCGAGCACATCGGCGCCGACAGCCTCTCATACCTGTCCATCCCCGGCCTGATGCGCGCCATCGGGCGCGGCACGTCGCACGAGTTCTGCCGCGCGTGTTTCGACGGCTCGTACCCTGTGGCGGTGCCGCAGCAGCTCGAGATGGATAAGTTCCAGTTCGAGCCGGCTCCCGCTACCTGACGTGCCGGCGGAAGGGCTGTCGTACGCCGCGGCCGGCGTCGACATCGAGGCGTACGAGCGCGTGCTGGAGCGAGTCAAGCCGCTGATCGCCGCAACCCACGGCGCCCAGGTGGCCGCGGGCGTCGGCCCGTTCGCCGGCCTGTATCAGCTGCCCGACGGCAGCCGGCTGGCGGCAAGTGCCGACGGCGTCGGCACGAAGATCAAGGTGGCGATCGCAGCTGGAAGGCATCGGGGCATCGGCGTCGACATCGTCAACCACTGCGTCAACGACATCGCGTGCGCGGGCGCTCGACCCCTGTTCTTCCTCGACTATTTCGCGACCGGCAAGCTGGATCCGAAGGTCTTCGAGCAGCTGGTAGAAGGCATGACCGAGGCGTGCAGCGCCGCCGGGTGCGCGCTGCTCGGCGGCGAGACAGCGGAGATGCCAGGCGTGTACGCGCTGGGTGACTACGACCTTGCGGGTTTCATCGTCGGCGTGGTCGACGCCGGCGCCGATCGAGCCGCTGTCAAAGAGGGCGACCTGCTCGTCGGCCTTCCATCGAACGGCCTGCACACCAACGGCTACTCGCTCGCACGCAAGGTGTTTGAAGGCGTGCCACTGAGCAGGAAGCTCGCCGACCAGCTGCTTGCGCCGCACACCTCCTGACGACGAGATGCACGGCACGTTCAACATGGGGCTCGGGATGATCCTCGTCGTCGACACGAAGGACGTGGATTCAGGTTCCCTCGTCGTGGGCGAGGTCGTCGAACAGAAAGGGCCTGAGCGGGTGGTGCTTCGCTGAAGCTAGGTGTCTGCGTCTCCGGTCAGGGCACCAACCTTCGCAACCTGGTCGACCATGGATTCGACGTGGTCGCCGTTGCCACCAACCGGCCGTCGTGCGCAGGCGCCGCGTTCGCGCGCGAGCGGCGCATCCCGCTCGCGGAGCTGTCGCAGAAACGGTTCGCATCGATCGAGCAGCGCGACGCGGCGATGCGCGACTTCTTCCTCGAGCACGGAGTTCAGCTCGTCGTCGACGCCGGCTATGACCGCGTGCACTCGGCGCCGTTCCTCGAGGCATTTCGCGACAGAATCATCAACGTGCATCCGTCGCTTCTGCCCGCGTTCGGCGGCGGCATGGACGCCGTCGAGCAGGCGCTGGCAGCGGGCGTGACCGCGACCGGCGCGACTGTGCACGTCGTCACCGCTGCGCTTGACGCCGGGCCGATCCTGTCCCAGGAGTCGGTTGAGATCCTGCCCAGCGACACCGTCGAAACGCTCCGTCAGCGGGTGCACGAGGTCGAGTACCGTTTGCTCCCAGCAGCGATCCGGTTGATGGAGGCGAGGATTGCCAAGAGCTCTGCTGTCGGTTAGCGACAAGACAGGACTCGCGGGTTTCGCGCGCGGCCTCCGCCGGCTCGGCTTCGAGCTCTTCGCGACCGGGAGCACGCTGCAGACCCTTTCCGACGCTGCGATCGACGCGCACTCGGTGTCGGACCTGACCGGGTTCCCCGAGATCATGGACGGCCGGGTCAAGACTCTTCACCCGGGCGTGCACGCCGGCCTGCTCGCGCGTCGCGACCGGCCCGAGCACCTCGAGACCCTTCGCAGCCACGGCCTGCAGGAGATCGACCTCCTGTGCTGCAACCTCTATCCGTTCGTCGAGACGGTGACGCGCCCCGACGTGACCTTCGAGGAGGCGATCGAGCAGATCGACGTCGGGGGACCGGCGATGATCCGAGCCGCGGCCAAGAACCACGAAGCCGTGGTGGTGGTCGTCCGGCCCGAGCGGTACTCAGAGATCCTCGATGAGCTGCACGCGGGCGGACCCGACCAGCCGACCCGGCGCCGGCTGGCGGCGGAGGCGTACGCGCACACGGCGGCCTACGACTCGTGGATCTCCGCCTACCTCCGCGGCCCTGAGTCGCCCGGATTCCCGACCGAGATCTCGTTCGCCGGCCGCCTCGCGCAGCCGCTGAAATATGGCGAGAACGAGCACCAGCCGGCGGCGTTCTACAGGTACGGTCCGGACCCAGGCGGCATGGGTGGGGCTCGCCAGCTGCAGGGCAAGGAGCTCGGCTACAACAACATCCAGGACGCGGCGGCTGGGATCCAGCTGGTGACCGACTACGGCTCACCGGCCGCGGCGATC
>VBFW01000360.1 GCA_005880525.1 Chloroflexota bacterium
GTTGTTGAAACGGACGCTGAACGTGAGCTTCATGGGCGGTTGATAGTGTTGCCCAATGGCCGACGGCACCCGGCGCTTCCGCGACGGGCGGGGCTGGGAGAAGAAGGCGGGCTACTCACGCGCGATCCGTCGAGGTTCCCGCATCCACGTCAGCGGCACGACTGCTGCTGACGATTCGGCCGACACCTACGGCCAGGCGGTGCAGGCGCTGGAGCAGGCGCTGGCGGCTGTGACTGAGCTGGGCGGGACGAAGCATGACGTCGTGCGCACGCGGATCATGCTGGCGCCCGACGCCGACTGGGAGGCCGCCGCGCGTGCCCATGTGCAGCTGCTGGGCAGCGTAGCGCCGGCGAACACCATGGTCTACGTCGGAGGCCTGATCGGCGACGGCTACCTGGTGGAGGTCGAGGTCGAGGCCGAGGTGGAGAGCTCGTAGAGCTTTAGCGGCGAAAGAGGCATCTCGGTGATCGGTATTCCCAGGGCGTCCTCGATGCCGGAGGCGATCACTGCACCCACCGGGATCACGCCGGCCTCCCCCACGCCCTTCACGCCAAGCGGGTTGAGTGGCGAGGGCGTCTCGATGTGCTCGATCTCGATCTGCGGGATCTCGGTCGAATACGGCATCAGGAACTCCATGAACGAGGCATTGCGCAGCTGGCCGTCCGAGTCGTAAGCAAGTCGCTCGTAAAACGCGCCGCCGATGCCCTGCGCCACGCCGCCCTCGATCTGGCCCTCGACCACCATCGGGTTGATGACCTTGCCGCAGTCGTGGACCACCACGTACTTGAGGATCTCGAGGCGATACGTCTTCGGATCGATCCGCAGCCATGCGGCGTGGCACCCCGAGGCCCAGGCCGAGCCGGCCGGGCTGAAGTAACCCGTCGCCTCGAGGCCGGGCTCCTCGCCGTCGGCCAGCGGCGGACCGGGTCGGGCCCTTGGCGTGAACTGGGTAGCGGCCTCGGTGCCCCCTCCGAAGGCGTACCGGACGGGGTTCGACAGCACCGCGACCGCGGCCAGCGGGATGCCACGCTGCGGCGAGCCTTTCACTCGAACCGCGCCGCCCGCGAGCTCGAGGTCGGCCGGGTCCGCCTCCAGATGGTCGGCCGCGATCTTCTTCGCCTTGTCGGCGACCATCCGCGCGGCCACGTGCATCGCGTTGCCGGCGGTCACAGCGCCGCGCGACGCGAACGTGCCAACGCCCCACGGAAATCTGCGCGTGTCGCCGCCGGTGACCTCCACGTCGCGCACGTCGACGCCCAGCTCGTCCGCCACCACCTGCGCCCACACGGTCGCGTGCGCCTGCCCCTGGCTCGGGATGCCCGTCGCGGCCACGACCTTGCCCGACACGAGCACCTGCACATGCGCGCCCTCATACGGACCCACGCCGGTGCCCTCGACGTACATGCCCAGGCCCATGCCGATGTTCTCACCGGCGGGCCTCGGACCCAACTTCTCGAGCGCCGTCTCCAGGAGCTTCGGATAGTTGCCGCTGTCGTAGACGACCGTATTGCCGTCCTGCCAGCCGACGCCCACGTCGTATGGAAACTCGTCGGGCTGGATGAGGTTGCGGCGGCGCACCTCAGCCCTGTCGATGCCGATGTCGGCGGCGATGGCGTCGAGCGTGCGCTCCATAACGAAGCACGCGTGCGGGCGGCCAGCGCCGCGATACGGCGAGGTGGGCGTCGCGTTCGTGTACATGTCGCGGAACCGAACGCGGTAGTTCGGCACCCTGTACGGACCAGGCACCTGGCCCGCGGTGATGATCGGCAGGATGATCCCGTACGGCGTGTAGGCGCCGCCGTCGTGGATGAAATCATCGTCGAGCGCCAGCACGTGGCCCTCGTCGTCGTAGCCGACCTCGACCTCGTGCACCTGGCCGCGCTCCTGGTTGACCGCGGTGAAGTGCTCCTGGCGGTCCTCGGTCCACTTCACCGGGCGGCCGAGGTGAACGGCCGCGTAAGGCACCAGAAGCTCGTCGGGGTAGAAAAGCATGATCTTCGGCCCGAACCCGCCGCCGACATCGGGCGCGATGACCTCGACCTGTGACTCGGGCAGCCCGAACAGCACGGCCAGGCCACCACGGATCGAGGTCGGCGATTGGGTCGAGTCGTAGACGGTCAGCTTCCTTTCGTCGTCCGACCAGCGCGCCCACACCGCCCGCGCCTCCATCGGGCTCGCGGCGCCGCGCTCGTATCGGAAATGAAAGCGCTTGCGCCTCGGCGCTGACTCGAGCGCCGCAGCGACGTTGCCCTTCTCCTGCACCATCTCCGCGGCGACGTTGCCGGGCACGTCGTCATGCACGAGGTGGTCGGCGCGCGCGGCTGCCTCAGGCGTGATCACAACCGGCAGAGGCTCGTAGTCCACGTCCACGAGCTCTGCCGCATCCTCGGCGATCGCGCGACTTTCGGCGACCACGAACGCGACCGCCTCGCCTGCGTAGCGCACGACCTCGGAGGCGAGGCATCTTTGTGTGCGGCCGTGGGTGAGGTTGGGATGCGGGATGAGGATGGGCAGATCGGTTTCGCCGAAGGGCAAGTCCTTCGCGGTGTAAACGGCAAAGACGCCAGGCAACATGCGCGCCGCGCCTACTTCAATGGACCTGATGCGCGCGTGCGCGTACGGCGAGCGCACCAGTACAGACTCGAGCGCACCGTCGTCGATGTCGTCAGTGAAGCGCCCTTTGCCACGCAGCAGCCGGTCGTCCTCGGCTCTCTGCACCCTTTCGCCGAACCAGCGGGTGGTCATCGCGAGAGCTCCGCGGCGCGACGCACTGCGCGACGGATCGACGCGTAGCCCGTGCAGCGGCACAGGTTGCCGGCGATCCCCTCGTCGATCTCTTCGTCGGTTGGGTGCGGATGCTGTGCGAGCAAGCCGACGACCGACATCACAAAGCCCGGTGTGCAGAACCCGCACTGCAAGCCGTGGCATTCGTGGAACGCTTGCTGAACCGCGTGCAACGGTTCGCCATCGGGGGCCAACCCTTCGATGGTCGTGACCTCATGGCCTTCGGCCTGCACCGCCAGCATCAGGCACGACCGCACCGGCGCGCCGTTTAGCAGGATCGTGCAGCACCCGCAGACCCCGTGCTCGCAGCCGACGTGAGTGCCGGTCAGGCCGACGTCGTGGCGCAAATAGTCGGAGAGCAGCCGGCGTGCGTCCTGGGGCGGGTAATGGTCGAAGCCGTTGATCCTCACGCCGCAAAGGCCTTGAGCGTCAGGGCGCGTACCAGGTGGAGCCGGAACTCCGGGGTGGCCTCCAGGTCGCTGCTGGGCTGAAGGCCGCGGGAAGGATCTTTCGCGTCGGCGAGCACGGGCGTCGGCGCCACGCCGAACAGGGCCAGCGTGTCGCCGGCGCGAACCACGCCCGCCAGCGCGAAGTCGCCATGGCGGCGCGATTCCTCGAAGATCGCGAACGGCTTCGGCGATTTCGGAAACCACGCCTCGACCAGCAGCTCGTCGGGAGCGATCGACGTCTCGAACACGCCAGCGAAGAGCCCGCCCGCCTCGATCTTCCGCTCGCCCCGTTTCGACCGCGCGACGACGTGGCCGCCAAGCGCCAGCAGCACCGCCGGCAGCTCTGAGGCGGGGTCGGCGTGGGCGATGCTGCCGCACACAGTGCCGCGGTTCCGGATCACGCGGTGCGCGACCAGACGAACCGCGGCCGAAAGCAGCGGGCACACGCTCGCGACCAGCTCCGAGTCCTCCACCGCCGCCTGGCGCGCCAGCGCCTGCACCGCAACGCCCCGGTCACGCTCGTAGATACGGTCGAGCCCTCCGATGCGGTTGATGTCCACCAGGTGCGCCGGCCGCGCGAGCCGGAAGTTGAGCAGCGGCATCAGCGACTGCCCACCGGCGAGCACCTTCGCGTCCTCGAGCGAGGCGAGCAGCGCGCACGTCTCGTCCACCGTCGACGGGGCGTGATATTCGAACCGCGGCGGCTTCAACTGCTACTCGATCATGGCGACGGCGCGGCACAGCGCTGCCTCGCCGCCCTGGAACCGCCACGGGAAGCAGCCGAACAGGATCTTCTGATCGAGCACCTTGTCGATCTCGCCGCCCAGGTTCTCGATGTGGACCACGTCGTGCGGGAACAGAAGCGTGTGCATGATCTGGTAGTCGTCGCGCGGCCAGAGCTCGTCGAGGCTGCGGCCGAGCTTCTTCTCCGCGTCGACCGCCTCGTCGGCGCGAATGCGGCGGATGACGGTGTTCATCGGATGGTCGGCGCTGCCCGCGTCGACTGCGAGCCAGCGCACGCCGCGGTCGAGCACCCACTCGGCGAACTCGCGGGTCGGGCCAGGATGGCGGATGAAGTAGCGCGTCTCGTCGAGCTCGGTGCGGTCCGTCCAGTTCTCGGTGTAGTAGCGGTGGTAGCCCGTGTGGATCACCAGGATGTCGCCGCGCTCGACTCGGTGGCCGGTCGCCTTCTCCCAGCGCTCGAAGT
>VBFW01000037.1 GCA_005880525.1 Chloroflexota bacterium
TGACGAGCCCGACCCATACTCCTTGCCCGCGACCACGATGAGCGGCACGCGCTCGGAGCGATAGCGCTCCGCCGCATCGAAGATGGTCATCTCGGTGCCGTCCGGCATGTGCAGCGTCCAGTAGCCCTCGCGCTGGACGAGCGCGTTGCGGAGGCGGATGTTGCCGAACGTGCCGCGCAGCATGACCTCGTGATTGCCGCGCCGCGAGCCGAAGCTGTTGAAGTCGAAGCGATCGACGCCGTGATCGATCAGGTAGCGACCGGCGGGGCTGTCGGTCGGGATGGCGCCGGCTGGGGAGATGTGGTCGGTCGTCACCGAGTCGCCGAGCACGCACAGCACGCGGGCGCCATCGATGTCGGTGAGCGGGGCCGGCCTGGATTGGAAGCCTTCGAAGTACGGCGGCTCCTTCACATATGTCGAGGCTGGGTCCCACTGGAAGATCGGGCCGGTGGGCGCTGACATGGTCTTCCAGTGCTCGTCGCCTTCGAAGATGCGCGAGTACTCGCGCTTGAACATCTCCTGCTTCACGCATCTCTGGATGACGGCGTTGACCTCTTCCTGCGACGGCCAGAGCTCCGACATCATCACCTGCTTGCCGTCGCGGTCAGTGCCAATCGGATCCTTGCTCAGGTCGATCTGCACAGTGCCGGCCAGCGCGTACGCGACGACCAGCGGAGGCGAGGCCAGGTAGCTCGCCTTCACCAGCGGATGGATGCGAGAAGCCGAGCTTTTCCAGCGGCTCCATCAAGCCCGCGGTGTTCAAATAGTCGGTGACGACGCGCGAGCCGGGCGCAAGGCTGGTCTTGACGTAAGGGTTCACGGTCAGCCCGCGCTCCACCGCCTTCTGCGCGAGCAAGCCCGCGGCCACCATCACCGAAGGGTTCGAGGTGTTGGTGCAGCTGGTGATCGCGGCGATGACCACACACCCGTCCTCGACGTTGGCCGGGGGGCGGTGTGCGACCGCGACCGACGCCCGGCCGTCGATCGGGCCGCCCTCTTCGGTCAACCTCGAGATGGCCTCGGGCTCGGGCTTCGGGCTGTGCACAAACGCCGACGTGAAGCTCTCCCACACCTTGGGCAGCGAGACGCGATCCTGCGGCCGCTTGGGGCCGGCGACGCTGGGCTCGACCGTGGCGAGGTCGAGCTCGAGCAGCTCGCTGAACCGTGGGGTGGCTGCGCCGTCGACCCGGAACAGATCCTGCTCCTTGCTGTAGCGCTCGACCAGCGCGATGTGGTCGTCGCTGCGGCCCGTGGTCTCGAGGTAGCGCAGCGTCTGCGCGTCGACAGGAAACAGCGCCGATGTGGCGCCGTACTCGGGGCACATGTTGCTGAGCGTCGCGCGGTCGGGCACTGACAGCGTCGACAGGCCGTCGCCGCAGAACTCGACGAACTTGTCGACGACGCCATGCTTGCGCAGCATCTCGGTGAGCGTCAGCACGAGGTCGGTGGCGGTCGCGCCCGCGCGAAGAGCGCCGCTGAAGCGAACGCCCACGACGATGGGCGTGGCCAGGTAGGCGGGCTGGCCGAGCATTGCCGCCTCGGCCTCGATGCCGCCGACTCCCCATCCGAGCACGCCGAGACCGTTGACCATCGTCGTATGCGAGTCGGTGCCCATGAGCGTGTCGGGGATCGCGATCTTGTGTCCGTCCAGTTCGCGCACCTGCACGACCTTCGCGACGTGCTCGAGGTTGACCTGGTGGCAGATGCCCATGCCCGGCGGCACCAGCGAGAAGTTGTGGAACGCCTGCTGGGCCCAGCGCAGGAGCGCGTACCGCTCGCGGTTGCGCTCGATCTCCCTCTGGATGTTGCGCGTGTACGAGTCGCGCAGGCCGAACGAATCGACCTGGACCGAGTGGTCGATGATGAGGTCGACGGGGACAAGAGGGTCGACCTTGCCCGGATCCTTGTGGGCGCGCTGCATCGCCGATCGCATGGCGGCCAGGTCCACGACCGCCGGCACGCCGGTGAAGTCCTGCATGAGGACTCGTGCTGGAAGGAAGGGCAGCTCAGCATCCCTGGAGCGGGGCGCCGGCCAGGCCACAAGCGCCGGCACGTTCGCCTCCGCGGTCACGCCTGACTGGCTCAGTCGGATCAGGCCTTCCAGCAGCACTTTCACAGTGATCGGAAGACCGGAGGGATCGCCGAGGCCGGACTTCGGAAGATCAGCCAGCGGATAGAAATCGACCTCGATTCCCGGCAGCCTCTTCAAAGCGATCACAGATCGAATGTTAGTGCGGCAAGTTCGGCGACCTGTTCGCCGCGGTCATCACCTCGGCGATGCGGCCCGGTCCATCCGCGCGCTCGATCTCCTCTAGCGGAACCGGCAGCGCGAGGCGCCAGTTCGGCCACTCGGTGGTCGTGCCCGGGACGTTCGGCCGCTCGTCCACCGCCAGCGCGTCCTCGAGCGAGACGAGCACGAGGCACGACTTCGACTCTGCCAGCCGCCGGTAGGCCGCGACGGCGACGTCGAGGGCGTCCGAGCCGTCGGGCAGCCCAGTCGCTTCCACCAGGCGGCTGCGCAGGTGATGCTGCCGATGGTCCGGCTCTGTGAGGCGCCAGATGCCCGCAACAGTGGGCAGGTCGTGTGTGCCGATCGCCGCCACTGATTGCTGCGGCCAGCTCTCGCTCGGCTCCGTCTCGAACCACAGCAGCCTGTAGCCGAGGGCGCCGACTCGCTGAAGGGTCGTCTTCACCGCAGGCTCGACGAGCCCGAGGTCCTCGCCGATCACGAACGACCCCGACCGGCGGCTCTCCCCGGCGAGCACCGCGAGCAGCGCCGCCGACGGGTAGTGGACGTACGCGCCCGCCGCCGCGCCGCCGGCCTCGGGAATCCAATACAGCCGGAACAGTGACATCACATGGTCGAGACGCAGGCCCTTCGCGTGAGCGGTGGTCGCCCGCACGGCGTCGATGAACGGCTCGAAATACGCGGCCTGCAGCTTCCAGGGGTCGAAAGGCGGCATGCCCCAGTCCTGACCGTCCGGAAAGAAGTAGTCAGGCGGCGCGCCGACCCGCATGCCAGGAGCGAGCAGGTCCTGCCAGCGCCACGCGTCAAAGCCGTCGGAGGCGAAACCGACGGGTACGTCGGCGATGAGCGTTATCTCGCGCGCGGCACGCGCGAGCTGCCGGTGCACGTGGAACTGCGCCCACTGATGAAAAGCCACGCGTTCTGCGAGCTCGGCGCGGGCTTGCTCGATGCCCCTTGCGCGCGGTGACTGAAGAGATGACGGCCAGCTGCGCCAGGCCGCACCGTGCACCTCGGCGAGCGCATCGAAGGTGGCGAAGTCGATGAGTGCCCGGCCCTGCTTCTTCTGCCATGAGGCCAGGCCGCGTGGCTGCGGAGCTGCGCGAAAGATCAGCTCGAGCGCGTGCGACTTGAGCGCGAAGACCGCATCGTGGTCGATGAGGCGCTGGCTGTTGAGCGCGCGGGCTTGAGCCTGGAGCGGGGCGAGCTCGGCGGACACGCGCTCCGCGCCTTCGACCTCCTCGACCCGGAGGTACGTGGTGTTGCGGAATCTTCGCGACGACGAGTAGTACGGGCAGGACTGGTACGGCGAGGTCGGCGGCTGAGCGCCGAGCGGGCTGATCTGCACGACCGACGCGCCGGCCGATCGCGCCCACCGGCCGAAGCGGCGAAGGTCGGCCAGGTCGCCGATGCCCCAGCTGTCGCTCGAACGCGCGGCGTACAGCTGGATCGCCCAGCCCCATGCTCGCTCGGGAGGAGGCGCGCACCCGACGTTGGCGATCTGCCCCTGTTCGACACCGGACGGCTCGTTGCGACCGCCGGCCATCGAGCGCACGATCGCCTCGATGGTCGAGGCCGGCGACTCGACCACGTTGCCCTGGTACCCGTTGTATCGGGGGATGACTCCCCAGCGCTCGGCCGCCTCCGCCATCAGGCCAGTGCGCGGAAGGGTTCGGGCACGTAGACCGCGAGCGCGTCGTGCCAGGACGCTAGTGCGGTGGCGATCGCGGGGTCGTCACGGATGAGCCAGGCCAGGTGGCGGAGCGCGTGCTCGAGCACGGCGCCGACGCCGATCGCCAGCGGCGCCGCCATCGCCTCGCCGCGCGCGAGCTCGGCCCGGCCGACGGCAAGCGTCTCCAGCGAATCCGGCGGCAGCTGGTCAGGAGGTTCGACGGCGGCCACGTAGGTGAGGATCACCCGCCCCTCCTCGCTGCGCCACGAAGTCGAGTGGACGGCGCGGGGTGTGAGCGGGTACCACCTCATCGCGGCGATCACCTCATCACCAGGGCTCGACGCCGGCGCGAGGCCGATGCGCAGCGAGTCGCCATGGACAGGCTTCAGCCAGAACAACTCGCCGTCGCGCATGAAGACAGGCAGAACCTCGAGCGTCTGGGCGACGAACTCCGCCGCCCAGGCGGTGGTGGAGAGGGGCGGGCCCACCGTCTCCATCAGGGTCTCCAGCCTGCTGGCCGATCGATTGCGACCGCGCCGGCTGCCGGATGGCTGTTTAGTTCTTGGCACTCGGACCGGCCGCGCTGTCGGGTACGGCGCGCCAGATCGCGCGCACCTCGGCGGGCGTGAGCTCGGTCTGGTGCGCGGAACGGCCATGGGCTTGCACGTTCGCGACCACCTGCGCCTTGGTGCCGCGCGTGGTCCAGCCGCATCGGCACGTCACCTCCATCAACATCCCCAACAGGCTACCTTTCCGGGCATGGCGGTGCGCACCGCGCTGGGGGGAAGGGTCAAGCGGCGCGAGGACCCCCGCCTCGTGAAGGGCCAGGGCAGGTACACCGACGACATTCAGCCTGAGCACTGCCTACACGCGGTGTTCGTGCGCTCAACGATGGCGCATGCCCGGCTCGTCGCTGTGGACGTGAGCGCGGCGCGCGAAATTCCCGGTGTCGAGGCGGTTTATGTCGCCGCCGACCTGAGATTCGAGTCCGAGACCGCGCGGCCCCGCATGTGCAGCGATGAAGTGAGCTTTGTGGGCGACCTCATCGCCGTCGCTGTTGCCTCTACGGGCGAGGCCGCGGTTGATGCTGCGGCTGCGGTGCTCGTGGACTATGAGCCAATGCCGGTGATCGTCGATCCCGAGAAGAGCGACAGCGTCGCGTTCGAGTTCGACCTCGGCGACGAGGGCGCGCTGAACGGTGCTGACGTCATCGTGCGGGGCCGCTTCGTGAACCAGCGCCTCGCGGCCGCGCCCATCGAGGGGAACGCAATCGTGGCCGAGCCCGATGGGAACGGGAGTATCCGCGTCTGGGTTTCGACCCAGGTGCCGTTCGGGGTGCGCGATGTTGTGGCTGCGGCGCTCGGGCTGCCCGAAGAGACGGTGCGCGTGATCGCGGGAGACGTGGGCGGCGCGTTCGGCGCGAAGCTCATGACCTACCCCGAGCAGAGCGTCATCGCGGCGGTCGCCATGAAGCTCGGGCGGCCGGTGCGCTGGTTCGAGTACCGCACCGAGAACATGGTCGCGATGAGCCAGGGCCGCGCGTTGGTCTCCGACGTCGGGCTCGGCGCCACACGGGAGGGCAAGCTGGTTGGCCTAGAGGTGAATACCGTCGCCGACGCCGGCGCCTACGCAGGACTCGCACCGCCGCAGCTGGTGCTCACGTCGATGCTGCTGCCCAGCGTGTACGACATCCCCAACGTTCGTTTTGTCGGGCGCAGCATGTTCACCAACACCGCGGTGATGTCGGCCTATCGCGGCGCCGGCCGGCCGGAGGCGATCGCGATCATCGAGCGGGCGATGGACATGCTCGCAGCAGAGCTGAACGTCGACCCGGCCGACCTTCGACGCCGCAACCTGATCGCAGGCCCGTTTCCGCACGCGACCCCGACGGGCCTCAACTACGACTCCGGCGACTACTCACGCGCGCTGGACCTTGCCCTGCAGGCGGCCGGCTATGACGATCTGCGAAATGATCAGCGCGCGCGACGCGAGCGCGACGAAAGGCTGCAGCTCGGCATCGGCATCTCCTCATACGTGGAGATGACGGCAGTGCTCTACACGGGCGAGTCGGCGACCGCGACCGCGCAGGCGGACGGTTCGATGGTGATCTCGACTGGCACAACAGCGAGCGGGCAGGGCCACGAGACCGCGTACTCGCAGCTCGCATCACAGCTGCTCGGCGTGTCGATGGATTCGATCCGTGTCGTCCAGTCCGACACCGCACTCGTCAAGAGTGGCTACGGATCGTCGGGCTCGCGATCGCTCCAGATCGGGGGGAGTGCTGTGTGCAGGGCGTGCATCGAGCTCGTGGAGAAGGCCAGGCAGGAGGCGGCGCGCAGGCTGGAGGCCGCCCCCGATGACATCGTGCGCTTCGACGATGGGAGATTCGGTGTGAAGGGAGTGCCGGCGACCGCCCTCACGTGGTCCGAGCTCGCTTCGGAGGCTGCCCTCGTGGCCGAATCAGAGTTCGAGCAGGCCGACCAGACGTTTCCCTTTGGCTGTCATGTCGCCGTCGTGGAGGTCGACATGGAGACGGGCGACGCGCGGCTCGTCCGCCACGTCGCCGTGGACGACTGCGGCAAGGTCCTCAACCCCTTGCTCGTCGAGGGCCAGATCCATGGCGGCGTCGCCCAGGGAATCGGCCAGGCCCTGTACGAAGAGTTCGTCTACGACGCCGACGGCAACCCGCTCACGGCGAGCTTCGTCGACTACGGCATTCCCTCGATCGGCGAGATCCCGCAGGTCGAGACGGTGACGATGGAGACGCCGACGCCTCTGAACCCGCTGGGTGCCAAGGGCATCGGAGAGTCGGGCACCATCGGGTCCACGCCCGCGGTGCAGAACGCGGTCATCGACGCGCTGTCGCATCTCGGCGTGCGCCATATCGATATGCCGCTGCACCCGATGCGCGTTTGGGAGGCGATCCAGAAAGCGCGGTCAACCGGCCGATGACCCTGTTGGCTGTATGGATGGCCGGCTTTCCGGTTCTCGGCGTCATCGCCGGGATCGTGGGAGCCTCATTCCGTCGCGTACGGCAGGTGCTCGTGTGGCCGGCCGCGGTTTACTCGGCCGGCGTCCTCGTTTACGGGCTCTTTGCCGGCGGTCCTAACCGCTCGGCCTACATCGCCAACCTGGACGTGATGGCAGTGGGAGTCGTTGTCGTGGTGACGGTGCTATCGCTCGCGCCGATCCTTTCCGCAAGGGTGAGTTCGCGAGCACCCTCGGTTGTCGCAACGATTGTGCTGGGACTGTTGATCCTCTCCTTCACGCTCGGGCTCGCGCCCTGGGTCCCCGCAGCCTCATGCGTGCTGGCCGCCGCCATCGCGGGCCCGCCGGGAAAAGCTCGAGGGGCTCCCACGCCGGAAGCCCCTCGAGAAAAACGCTAAGGCTTAATGACCGTGGGCCGCGAGGACCAGGTCAGGTAGCAGGATCGCGGCGTTCGGGGTACCCAGCCCGGTGACGGGGTCCCACCCGGTCGTCGCCGGGTAGCCCGGGATGCTCCCGACCAACTGGTTGTTGCCGGTCGTCACGTCATAGAAGTCGCTGGCGTAGCGGGTCGCGTCCGCGCCGATCACATACAGCGCGGGGTTGATGAGTCCGAGGCCACCGCCGTTGATCTGGTCGGCGATCGCGACCAGTGCCGCCCACTGCGGGCAGCTGAGCGAGGTGCCGCCGATGTCGTACCAACCCGTGCTGCACGGGGTGGGGCCGCAGGACAGGCCGCCGTTGCCAGAGGGCGGCAGAGTGATGTAGACCAGCGCGCCGGTGCGCGAGCTGGCTTGCAGGCCCACGTCAGGCACTCCGCGCATCGAACCGATGGCGGTGCTGCCCGCGGGCAGGGTGTTCTGGTAGCTGGGCTTGGCGAAGACGTGGCTGAAGCCACCACCCGAGTTGGTCCAGCCGACCTCGGCTACTCCCGGATGCGACTGGCAGTTGGTCGGAGGGCTGGCACTGTCGGTCGTGCGCGGGTCGTTGGTGCCGGCGTTGGGATCGGTGCACAGGTAGGTGCCGCCCACGCCGGTGACGAGCGGGTCGCTGGCCGGCCACTCAACTGTGGGGAACGGGATGAGCGGCTGAGTCTTGACGGGGCTCTTCATTGCGTTGGCCGTGCCACCGTCGCCGGACGAGCCAAGTACTGTGACGGCGTTACCCGCAGCCGCGACATAAGCGTGGCGCAAATTGAGCAGCGACTGGAAGCTGGCGAACGCGTCCTCCGCCGAGGCGAAGCTCTGCGAGATGACGTTCGCCATGTGGTGGTCGATGACGTACTGCTCGGCGTTCATCATGTCGGGGAAGCCCTGCACGCCGAGGGTCTCCGCGGTTGGCGTGGTAACCAGCAGGATGTTGGCGCCAGGCGCCATCGCGTGTGCCGTCTCGACGTCTAGCGAGACCTCGAGCGCCCACGCTGACTTGTCCTCCAGGCCGGTGGTGCCGTTGCCGGGAATCGACTTGGTGGCAGGAGCACCCTGGAAGTGGAACTGGCTGAAGGTCGGCATCCCGGCCGTGCACGCGACGCCTTCCTCGCCGCATATCGGCGCGATACCGAAGGCAGTGTCGAACACGTGCAGGTCGTGGGCGATGGTGTCGCTTCCGTACGAGTCGACGATGGCGATGGTCATGCCCGTGCCGTTCAACCCGGCGCTATACAGCGGTCCGAGGTTGTACGCGGCCTGGATGGCCTGCGGCGAGAAGCAGCGCCGCTTTACAGGGGTGGCGTTCGCGCACTGCGCCTGTGTAGGCGGCGTGGTCGACGTGCTTACCTGGGCGTAGTCGCTGACGGTTGGATGCATGACGACCGCAGCGGCCGCGACGCTCGACGGCCCTGGCAGCGCAATGGCCGCGCTTAATGCTCCGACGGCGAAACGTCCGAGCCTGCGCTTGAGACGTGAAACGTGCAATGCAGCACCCCCTTGGCAAAGCGCGCCCGCCACCCC
>VBFW01000361.1 GCA_005880525.1 Chloroflexota bacterium
TGGCCGCCGGGCTCATCTGGGTGCTGATCGCCTACGGCGTTCATGCAGGGCGGCCGATCCTCACCTTCTTTCTTGTTTGCATCGTGATCGCAGGCGTCTACGGCGCGGCCACGGTCAGCCGCAGGATCCTCCTGATCCAGGCGGTTCCGGCCCTGATAGCCGCCGCACTGCTGTGGCTGAACTCGGCTTAAGAGGCTGTCGCCAGGACCCGCGCGGGATTCTCGACCAGCAGCTTTCGCACCGTCGCGTCGTCGACGCCGCGGCGGCGCAGCCGCGGCAGGATCGAGCGGAGGATGTGCCCGTAGCCAAGGCCGCCGAACTTCAACAGCTGAACCTTGGTGCACACGTCCTGCGAGATGAGGAGCCGGTCGCCAAAGCCGGCGTCCAGCAGCTCGATCAGGCAGTCGACGCGCTCGCGATCGCTAGGTTCGGCCGAACCGTCGCCGTCGAAGTACGACTCTGACCCGAAGGTGTCGTACTCCACGTAAGCGCCACGCTCGAGGATCGCTTGGTGGTAGGCCGTGTCGGGCTGCTCGTCGAGGTGGCTGATCACGACCCGGCTCAAGTCCGCGCCGGCCGCCTCCAGGATGTCCAGGGCCGCGAGCGCTTCGCGCCGAAAGATCGCTACGTGAACGTTGATCGCCAGGCCGGTCTTCGCCTGCGCGGCCGCGGCCACGCGCAGGACTTTGGCCTCGTCGGCATGAACCGGCGAGCTCGTGCCGATCTCGCCGATGATCCCCGGCCGCACGTCGGTGCCGCCAAGCCCGTTCGCGATATCAACCAGCAGGCGTTCGAGCAGCTCCGACTCGGACAGCGTCGCGACCTCAGGCGGGTGCGCCCGCTGCGTGTAGTAGCCGCAGCCGGCAATGACGTGCAGGCCGGTCCGCTCCGACACCTCGCGCAGCTTCGCCGGTTGCGGGCGAATGCCGGTGGTCGTCAGGTCGACGACTGAGCTGCCGCCCAGCTGCCGGAATGGAGCCAGCTCCTCCACCGCGACGTCGAACTCGTCCAGCAACAGGTTGAGCCGGCTCACATAAGGGTCGACCTGCAGGAGGCCGCGGTTCGCCAGCGTGATCTCAGCGTCTACGAGCGGCTTCTGCCACTCAGAGGTGGGCGCATCCCACAGAAACGACAGGTCGATGAACACATGCTCGTGCATCAACGTGATGCCGAGGTCGGGCGCGGGCACCGGACCGCGCACGGTCATCACGCGGCCGGTCGACATCCCGACGAGGCTAAGCGATCAGCTGGCCAAGGAGCTTGCGCGTGCTCGGCGCCAGGTCGTGGCGGAGCCGGTAGTACGTCCAGATGCTGTCCTTCTCGCTGTCTACCAGGCCTGCCTCCTTGAGCCTGGCCATGTGGTGCGAGATCGTCGACTGGCTGAGCTCCAGGTCCGCGGTGAAGTCGCATATGCAGACGGGCGATTTCGCCTTCCAGAGGGCCGCGACCATCGTCAGCCGGGTTGGATCGGCGAGCGCCTTCATGAGGCTGGCAGCCTCCTCCGCCCACTCGACGTCGACGGCCGGCAGGGCGCAGCACTCCCCACGCTGCCGGAGGACGGGAAGCTGCTTCAGCGCCATTGACCCGATGATACACAACCCATCGACAATCGTCGATGCCTTGTGCTAGCATGCAACCCATCGACAATTATCGATGGGCCAGGGAGATGACACCATGAGTGAAGTCAGAGAAGCCGTCCGCTCGCGCTACGCGAACGTCGCCAAGCAGCTGGTCGTATTCAACCAAACTGGTTCGGGGCCGGACGGCTGCTGCCAGGCCGACGGACCCGACTGCGGGTGCAGCGGCACTTACTCCGCCGCGGCGCTGCAGGAGATCGGGCTCACCGAGTCGGTCAGTCTCGGGTGCGGAAACCCGACGATGCTCGCGGAGTTGAAGCCGGGCGAGACCGTCCTCGACCTTGGCTCGGGCGCAGGCCTCGATGTTTTGCTTTCGGCGCGCCGCGTCGCGCCTGGTGGTCATGTCTACGGCGTCGACATGACCGACGAGATGCTCGCCCTGGCCAACGGCAACAAGGCCAGGTCCGGAGTGGCGAATGCCACATTTCTGAAGGGAACCATCGAAAGCGTCCCGCTGCCGGAGGCCACTGTCGACGTCGTCATCTCCAACTGCGTCATCAACCTCGCCGAGGACAAGGGCGCTGTCATCAAGGAAGCGTTCAGGGTCCTGAGGCCAGGAGGTCGGTTCGCGGTCGCTGACATGGTCGAGCTCGAGCCACTCGAGCCGGCGGTGAAGCAGGCGCTGGACCAGTGGGCCGGATGCATCTCGGGCACGATTCCGATAGGCGAATATCGGAACGCGCTGGTCACCGCCGGGTTCGAAGATGTCGACTTCAAGCCCGCAGCTCCTGCAGGCCTAGATCGCGGAAGCTCACGCCTTCTAGCCGTGACGCATCCACTGCAAAGCGCGTCGGGTCGGACATCACGATCTGGCCGCCGTGCGCCGACGCGCAGACTCGGGCCGCTGTGCTCACCGCGAGGCCGACATATCCGGTGTCGGTCAGGGTGGGGCGGCCGGTGTGCAGGCCGATCCTGATCCGCACTCGGGCGCCGTCCGTGCGGACTTGCGACAGAGCAGCCCGCTGAATCGCGATCGCCGCGCCGAGAGCATCCGCAGCGCCTTTGAACACCGCGAACAGCTCATCCGCGCGGATGTCGACCACGTAGCCGCCGGACGAGCTGACCGCGGTCCTGAGCAGCGAACGTGTTTCCGCCAGCAGGCGCGCGTAGCGGTTTCCCAGCTGCCGGGTGAGTCCAGTGGAGTCCTCGATGTCAGAGAACAGGAACGTCACGACTCCTCGTGGAAGCGAGCTCGCCTCGCTCTCGCGTGCGGCGATCTCGGCTCGTGCGCGGACGGTGACCACCTGGCCGGTGATGAATCCGACCGGGACGATCCTGTATCTCTTGGCGGCTTTGAGCAGCCTGGTCCGCGCCGTGTCGCGCGCTGTTTCGCTTTCGAAGGCGACCTGGTTGAATCGGGAGAGGGCGTTGCGGACGTGCGCCTCGTCATTGATGGGCAGACGCCTCTGGCCACGGGAGTCGACGTAGGCGAACGCGCTGTCCGGCAGCTCGGCGCGCGTCCTGGCTGAGAGGTTGGCCATTACTGTCGAGTTTCGCAGAGGACGG
>VBFW01000362.1:0-1451 GCA_005880525.1 Chloroflexota bacterium
GCGCGATCGCGCCACGAAGGCGAAATAGATCGCGAAAGCAACGACGGCGAGGATGCAAGCCGCGCTGAAACCTAAGACCAGATTGGTCCGCGCCGCGACCGCCAGAGGATCGGCCGCTTTCTGGCGCTCGAGGTCATAACGGGAGATCACATCAACCAGCGCTGGGTCCGCGCTCAGACTCTTGACGTCAGCCTGCGCCTTGTCGATGGGAACGGAAGCCCACAGCTCGGTAGGCCACGGCTGGCTGTCGCGATGCGCTGCAAGCACCTGCAAGAGCAATGGAAGGGAGTACACGACACTGTCGGCATACAAGGTCGGAAAGTATTCGAACGAACCAACCACTAAGCCCTCCACTGGCGGATCACCAGGCAGGACCGCAATGACGCCGCCGATCTTGGCCCGATTGCGGTCCAGCAGCCCGCGCGAGACAAGAACTGGGATCTGAACCACCTGGTGTGAAACGACCACCACCGGGGGGTTGACGGAGATCGGTAACAAGCCAGGGCGCACCCGGATGTGAGCGGTCTTCTGTTCATCACGCGGGTAGCGGGTGTCAGGCTCGAGATTCTGGAAAAACAGGCCAGTGCTGCCGTCGCTGATCCACCATCCGGGCCCCAAGGGGTAGGTGGCATCGAATCCGTAGATGAGGTCTGGAGACCGGGCGGCGCCGGTCGCCGAAAAGTCGGACAGCGCAATCGTTCCCTCCGCTGTCACGGGCGTGATTGTCAGGCGACGCAAACGGAGCGGTGACCGAAAGTGGATTGGGGCGAATGACGCACTCAAGTTTCGCCACCCATCGAATTCGAGCGACCCGAATGCCGCCGTTACGGGCAGCATGTCGGCGTCTGTGAACGAGGCCGTCAGAGATCCACCCGTGTGCTCTCCACGCACCCAAATCGACAATCCAGTCGTGCCTTCGGGCAGCAAAGTGCCTCCGACCTCTGCGTTTGCGAGTCGATGCATCTCCGTGTTCAAGTCGGGGTCAAGAAGACCCGGCCTGGTCCAGGCGACCTTCGCGAAGGAGTACGGATCGACGCCCAGGCTGGGTACATCTTTCCCAGGTGAGCCCACACGGGTATAGCCGCGCAACACCTCAGTCCTGGCGGTCGCTCCACCGATCGGGATTCGCTCGAGATCGACCGGTCGGCTGCCACCGGCAATCACACGCAAGTCGGCTCCGGCCGCATACGCCGTGCGATCGCTAACGTTGCCGGCAGCTGTCCCCGAGTACGCTGCCGCCAGTACCGCGAGGCCAATGGCGGCCGACAGCACCAGGGTCATGTCCCGCTGCATGCCCGACCCCCTCGCGAGTCCGATTGCAGCAAGCCTTGTCGTCAGTCCCCACGCGCGGCGCGCAATCGTTCTGGCTGCGGGCGCCATCAGTGTGCTTCCTGCAAAGGCGATCAGGCCGAGACCTAAACCCGGCAGCAAGAGGTCGTAGGGCAGGGTGG
>VBFW01000362.1:1456-3660 GCA_005880525.1 Chloroflexota bacterium
AGCGAGCACGCAACATTGGCGCACGGGCGCTGAGCCTCGCCAAAACCACGACGCTTGCGGCCATTACGAGAACGCCACCGACCACGACCGGGGCGACCGCGACGACACTCTGGGCCAGGGGCAGATGGAACGCGGGATACGCTGCCTGAGTAACGGCGACCGCCAAGCCGAACCCGATGCCAACGGCCGGAATCAGCGCCAGTGCGGCGACGGCTGCGATCTCGGCCGATACCAGCGCCGCGACCAGCCGGGGCGGCCAGCCGCGCGTGCGCCAGACAACAATCGACTCCCGGTCCTGCTCCAGCCGGACCCTGATTAGAAAAATCAGGCTGTACAGACCGACGAGCCAGAGCTGAGCCGTGATGAGTTGCAGGGCGAAGGCTGCGACCCGAGAGCGTTCGCTGAAGTCCGCAACCTCCGTATCGAGAACGGTCACAGCTTGGAGGTTGGGCAGATTGGATGTGAGCGTCGGTCCGATGTGTTCAAGCGCATCCTGGGCGGCGTTCAAGTCCGATCGCGCAATGACCGGAATGTCAGGTGCTAGAACGGTTGTGGCCTCGAGCCTCACCGAATGTTGCGAAGCCAGCTTGGTGAGCTCGGACCGGGCGACCTCGACTCCAATCGGAAGCGAAACGTCGCCGCTCCAATAGGCGGAGCGTGGATCCGTTGCGCGCCAGATCCCGGCAACCAGAACACAGATCGTTCCCACTTCGGACTCACCCGCCAGGCACAGTCGATCGCCGGGTTTGGCATTGATCAGGTGAGCAGTTTGCTCAGGCAGGGTGCTCGAAACGTCGGTCCCCGTTGCCTGGATGGACCAGTTGCCGGCGATCAGGTGCGCCTGACTCAGAAGGTCGGAGTGGCTCATAAGCGCCAACACCGCCGAGTCTTCGGGCGCAACAGACTGTCCATTTAGTTTGCTCAGATGAAGGAAACCGAAGCCGACCCGAAATCCCACCTCTCGCATCAGACCGTGTCCATCAGTCGCAGCTCGGGCGGCGAGGTCCTGGCGAAACACCGACACGTCCTCGTCAGATCCGAGTCCCGTGGAGACGATCTGGACCGTCGATGATCCGGCGGGAAGCGAGGCAAGGAACGACTGAAAGGAGGCGCCGGCCAACAGAAACGAGGTCTCGGGCAGCATCACCAGCAAAGTCGTCGCGAGCAGGAAGGCGCCGAAAAGCGGGGCTATTACGCGACGGCGACCTGTGAGCCGAGCCAGAACGATCCGGCCGTAGGTGAGGGTCAAATGGTGTTATGCATAGTGCCCTCCCCAGAGCTAGCTTTCAAACCGGCGTGGCGATGTTTTCGGGCCACTGGGCACGGCCTGCCTGATTCCATGCGGGCAATACTCCGACCAACCGTGGCCGGTTCCGGAATGATGCCGCCGGCGGGGAACCGTCGAACCTGAGGAACCCGCCTTCGCGCTGTGGTGTATGGAGGCGAACGAGGTCTGGAGGTTATTCAAATGGCCCGATATCCGCCTGTGCCACATCGGAGCCTGAGTTGGGCGGGAGGGACGGAGTCGCGTGTTCGACAGCGGCGCCGAAAACGCAAAGCGCCGAAGCTCGAGTGCGCCATGTGCGCGAAGGTGAGCCAGGTCCTTTTCGGTGACTCGAGCCTGCGGATGCGGGTCTGTGCCACTTGCTGGGAGCAGCTCCGTGGCAGTGCGAGCCCTCAGATCATCAAGGGACTGCGGAGCCGGAAACGCAACGATTCGATAGTGGACGAAACGAACGGGCATTAGTCGATCGCCGCCAAGGAACCCAAGCCCGGCATTGCGGAACCCTCATAGGCCGGCGGGTGTACTCGGGCTGTGAGAAGACTCTGGTGGGTCGGAGCGCTCGCGATTGTCGTCATTGGCGTTGGGGTTATCGGAGCGATGGCTTACGCGTCGCACAATACCCCGGGCCGTCTCACGTTGGGTGACCATCCGCCTACCGCCGCGCAACCCAGCCCTACGCCCCCTTCAAATGAACTCGCAGACGCCTGCGGAGAAGGGTCGTTTGCTCGAACGGCCGTGGAGTGGGCGATACAGCCGGGATCTCAGGCAGGCTTCAGAGCACATGAGAATTTCCTTCAGTGGCAATTCCCGCACGAGGCTGTTGCGAGGTCGAACTCTGTAGCCGGATTCCTGGTCGGCAGCGCCGACCGACGGAACCTCAGGTCTGCTTGTGTCGCAGTTGACCTTCGGAGTCTCAAGA
>VBFW01000038.1 GCA_005880525.1 Chloroflexota bacterium
GACAGCTACGACACCCACGCCTTCGACACTGTCAAGGGCTCCGACTACCTGGCCGACCAGGATGTAGTCGATGCGTTCGTGAGGGAGGCCCCGCTCGAGGTCGTGCAGATGGAGCACTGGGGCTGCCCGTGGAGCCGCAACGCCGACGGCTCCGTCGCGGTCCGGCCGTTCGGAGGCATGACGACGTGGCGCACCGTCTTCGCCGCGGACAAGTCCGGCTTCCACATGCTGCACACGGTCTTCCAGACGAGCCTCAAGTACGACTCCATCCAGCGTCACGACGAAGCCTTTGTGACCAGTCTTCTCGTGGAAGACAGCAGGTGCGTCGGCGTCACGGCCATCGACATACAAACCGGAAAGATCGGCGCCATCACGGCCAAGGCCACGATCCTCGCCACCGGCGGCCTGGGCCGCATCTACGCCTTCACAACCAACGGCAACATCTGCACCGGGGACGGCATGGCGCTCGCCTACCGCGCCGGAGTCCCGCTGAAGGACATGGAGATGGTCCAGTTCCATCCGACGGGCCTGCCCTTTACCGGCATCCTCATCACAGAGGCGGTTCGAGGAGAGGGCGGCTACCTCTACAACAGCGAGGGCGAGCGCTTCCTCAAGCGCTACGTGCCCGGCAAGATGGAGCTCGGGCCGCGCGACATCATCAGTCGGGCCATGACCACCGAGTTCGAAGAGGGAAGAGGATTCGAGGGGCCGCACGGCAAGTACATGCATCTCGACGTCCGCCACCTGGGCGAGGAGGTTATCGACCGCAAGCTGCCGTTCATGCGCGAGCTCGGCCGCGAGTTCGTGGGCATCGACATAGTCAAGGACCCCATTCCGGTGCGGCCAGTGCAGCACTACATGATGGGCGGGGTCGACGCGGACATCTCGGGCGCGACGCCGATGAAGGGCCTTTACGCCGCAGGCGAGTGCGCGAACGTCGGCCTCAACGGCGGCAACCGCCTCGGCTCGAACTCACTGTCGGAATGCCTGGTGTTCGGCGCCGCCGCCGGCCGCGCCGCCGCCGAGCAGGTCGGCTCGCTGGCCGCGGTGGGCGCCAACCCGATCGACGCGCTGCTGAAAGACGAGACGAAGCGCGTCGAGGCAGGTTTCCTCGACAAGAAGGGCGGCGACGAGCGCATCGCCGAGATTCGCGAGGACATGCAGCATTCGATGGACGCGGGCGCCGGCGTGTACCGCACGAAAGAAGGACTGACCGAGCTGACCAGGCGCCTCGACGGCTTCCGTGAGCGATTCGAGCGCATCAGGATCGACGACTCGAGCCGGGTCTTCAACACCGAGCTCACCGCTGCGATCGAGCTCGACTTCATGCTCGAGTGCGCGGTGGCCGTCGCTCATTCGGCGCTCGCGCGCGAGGAGTCACGCGGCGCTCACGCAAGGCGCGACTTCCCCGAGCGCAACGACGAGAAATACCTGAAGCACACGATAGCCCACCACACCGACGCGGGCTCTCGGCTCGAGTACCGCGATGTGACACTGGTCAAGTTGGAACCGAAAGCGAGGACCTACTAGCGATGACAGCACCCAAACGCATCACCATCAAGGCCACACGCTTCGACCCGGACAAGGACGAGAAGCCCCGGCTGCAGTCTTATGAGATCCCTTTCGGCGACGAGAGCATGGTCGTGCTCGACGCACTGAACTACATCAAGGGCCACGTCGACGGATCGCTGAGCTATCGCTGGTCGTGCCGCATGGGCATCTGCGGGAGCTGCGGGATGATGGTCGACGGCGTCCCCAAGCTCACGTGCAACGCGTTCCTGCGCGACTACTGGCCGCGACCCATCACTGTCGAGCCGCTGAACAACTTCCCCGTGATCCGCGATCTCGTCATCGACATGGGCGACTTCATGGAAAAGCTGAAGTCCATCAAGCCCTGGATCATCCGCAAGCAGCCGGTGCCGCTCGGCGGCGGCGCGTTCGTGCAGACGACGGCTCAGATCGACGAGTTCCGCCAGTTCAGCCAGTGCATCAACTGCATGCTCTGCTACGCGGCCTGCCCCGTCTACGGGTTGAACGACGAGTTCTTGGGGCCGGCCGCGATCGCGCTCGCGCGCCGCTACAACCTCGACTCGCGTGACGAGGGTGTGGGGCGGCGCCTGCCGGTCATCGCCGACCCCGAGGGCGTGTGGGAATGCAGCTTCGTCGGCGAATGCTCGGTCGTGTGCCCCAAGGGCGTGGACCCTGCGAAGGCGATCCAGCAGACCAAGCTGGACACCACCATGCGGTTCGTCCTCCCATTCGGCAACCGGGATTGAGCACCGAAGTGGTTCCTCCCCCCCACGGGGGGAGGTTAGGTGGGGAGGCCGGGACCCGCGAATTCGGCTGGAGCATGCCGCGCGGGTGGTGGACCCGCCGGCCGCACTACTTCTGGTACATCGTCCGCGAGTTCACGTCCCTGCCGCTGGCGCTGTGGCTCTTGTGGTTGTTGGTGGAGATCCGCCGCGCGCAGGACGGACCGACCGGATATCACCCACACAGCTCGCTCGGCTTCGTCATCTTCAGCGTCATCGTCCTGCTGTTCGCGCTCTATCACAGCGTCACTTTTCTGAGCCTCGCTGGAGCGATCCTTCACTTCAACGTCGCGGACAGGCCGATCCCGTCGCAGCTCATCGTCCTGTCCCAGTTCGGGGCCTGGGCGGCCGCGTCAGCCGTCGTCGGCTTCGTACTCATCTACTTCGGAAGAACATGACCGAGCACTCGACAAAAGCACGCAAGCCCGCGATCGCCCACCTCTTCTGGTGGTTCATGTTCGCGCAGGGCGGGGTGCTGGCCGCGATGCTGCTGCCGGTCCACATACTCATTCAAGGAATCCTTGGACCGCTTGGCGTCGTGCCGGTCGTTGACCACCACTACGACACCTGGGTCAACGTCCTAGGCAATCCCCTGGTGAAGCTGTACCTGCTGGTGCTGATCGCCTTCCCGTTCTTCCACTTCGCGCACCGGCTGCGCTACCTGCTGGTCGACCTCGGCCTGCCGGCCGCGCGCGGCGTGCCCGCCCAGATCGTCTTCTACGGGGGAGCAGTCGCCGTCACCATGGTGACGATCTACATCCTGCTGACGACCGTGCCGATCAGCTTTGGCTAGGCAGGTTCGCGTATAGATCGACGCCGTTGCCGTCCGGATCGCGAAGCTGCGCGTAGCGCTGGCCCCAGAACGCGTCCCACGGCTCCTTGTGCGTGCGGCCGCCGGCTGACAGCGCCTTCGCGTAAAGCTCGTCGACGGCATTCGGGCTCTCGCAGTCGAACGCCAGCGCGGCGGCGGGCGATCCACCGGCCCGCTTCCACGACGGGTCGAACTTGCGCATCTCGTCCTCGGTGTCGATCATCAGCCTCATACCGCCGTCGAGCACCACATCAGCGTGGCCGTGCTCGGATTTCTCGGCGCCTTCGGGAAACGGCACCCCGAGCAACCGGTAGAACTTCACCGCCCGCTCCAGATCGGTCACGACAAACCCCACAGCATTCAGCTTCGCCATGCCTCTGAATGTAACTCGGCGCATCATTTAGCCGGATGTTCACAGTTCAGCCCTTCGAGGCGAAGGAGCTGGGCAATGCCAGCTTCGTGGTCGCGGATCCCGACACGAAGCAGGCGGTCGTCATCGACCCGGTGCGTGACGTCGACCAGTACCTGACGCATGCCGAGAAGCTCGGCCTCAAGGTCACCCGCGCGCTGGACACTCACACCCACAACGACTTCGTCTCCGGCGTGCGCGAGCTCCAGGCCCTCGCCGGCACGGCCACCGATCCGCTGCACCCCGACGAGCAGGTGAGCCTCGGAAGCGTGACCATCCGAGCCATGTACACGCCCGGCCACACGCCCGACCACAGGAGCTACGTGCTGGTCGAGAACGGCACGCCGAAGGCTCTGTTCAGCGGCGGCGCGGTGATGGTCGGCGGCACTGCGCGCACCGACCTGTTCGGCCCGCACATGGCGGCGCACCTCGGGCTCGAATCGCTCCGCACGCTGCAGGTGAGGCTGCGAGGCCTGCCCGACGAGGTGGCCGTCTATCCCACCCACGGCAGCGGCTCTTTCTGTGGCATCAGCGGCGGGGCAGGCCACGAGACCACGCTCGGCCAGGAGCGCATGACCAACCCTTACTTCACGACCACCGAGGTCATCCAGTTTCTCGCGCGCATCCTCGACCAGCATCGCTATCCCGACTACTACGCCGACATGGGCGCCATCAACACCGCGGGCGCGCCGCTGCTCGGCCGCCACCCCGCGCCGCCCAGGAAGCTGAAAGCCGACGAGGTGGCCACGCTCAAGGACAAGGGTGCGGCGGTCATCGACATCCGGCGCGGCCGCGATTACGACCGCGGCCACATCCCGGGAAGCTACTCGGTCAGCCTGCTGCCCGACGAAGCCTTCAGCGCATGGGTTGGCTGGCTGATCGCGCGCGCGAGACCCATCGTCCTGGTCGGCGGCTCCGACCAGCTGCAGCGGGACGCGCAGACACAGCTCCATCGAATCGGCTTCGACAACATCGCCGGCGCGCTCGACGGCGGGATGGAGGCGTGGGAGGCGTCAGGCCGGCCCCTGTCGGAGTTCGAGACCGCGACCATCGAGGACATGGGCCGCTGGATCCTGAGCGGCGAGGAGATCACGGTCGTCGACGCCCGCGACGACCACGAGTGGGGCTCCGGCCACGTCCCCGGCGCGGTGCACATGTATGTGCCCGATGTGCCGCATCACGCGGGCGACCTGCCGAAGGACGCGCCAGTGGCAGTGCACTGCGGAGTGGGGTACAGGGCGGGCATCGCGGCGAGCCTGCTCGAGCAGGCGGGGCTGACGAAGATCATCCACGTCAACGCGCCGTACGAGGACTGGGTGACTCGCCTGCATCTGGCGGAGACGATCCCGCACTAGAGGGACTATCGTTTTTGTAACCCTGCCGCCCCGAGCGAAGGCTGCGACTCGGCGCGGCACGCATTGGCTTGTTGAAACCGGAGGTGCGCCAATGTTCGGTGTCAAAGCTCGCCATGCAGTGCTCGCGCTCATCCTGGCCCTCGCCGCGGCCAGCGCGGTCCCCATCACTGCGTCGGCATCCGTCAACACTCAGACAGGCACTTTCGCCGATGGCGCCACCTATCTCATCGAGGTGCCGACGCCGTGGAACGGAACGCTGCTGCTCTACAGCCACGGTTACGTCGTCCCCGGAAGGTCCAATCCGGCACGCGACGTCGGCGATGCGGGCACCCGCAATTTCCTGCTCACCAACGGGTACGCGCTGGCCGGCTCCTCCTACGCCCACACCGGCTGGGCCCTGCAGGAGGCGGTTCCCGACCAGCTCGCGACCCTCGACCTCTTCAAAGACACCTTCGGAACCCCGACTCGCACCATCGCCTGGGGCCACTCGCTCGGCGGAATTATCACCGCTGAGCTGCTGCAGAAGGCGCCGGGCAGATTCACCGCGGCGCTCCCGATGTGCGGCGTGCTCGCGGGCGGCGTAGGCACGTGGAACCAGGCCCTCGACTCGCAGTTCGCCCTCCAGCAGCTGCTGCCCGGCGGCTCCGGGCTGCAGATCGCGCACATCACCAACCCGGGGGCAAACCTGAACAACGCCGAAGGTCTGATTGCCACAGCCCAACAGACCCCTGCCGGTCGCGCCCGCCTCGCCCTGGCGAGCGCCCTGGGCGACCTGCCCGGCTGGTTCGACCCCGCCACCGCCGAGCCCGCGGCGACCGACTTCGACGGGCAAGAAGCGAACCAGTACAGCTGGATCACGCAGGTCGACGCTCCGTTCCTGTTCGCGCTTCGAGCTGAGCTCGAGTTCCGCGCCGGCGGCAACCCCTCCTGGAACACGGGAGTCAACTACCACGTGCAGCTAGCCCACTCGGTCGATCTTGCCGAGGTCCAGGGGCTCTATCAGGAAGCCGGGCTTAGCCTTGAGAGCGATATCGCGAAGCTCAACGCCGCACCGCGTACGACAGCCGACGCGAATGCGGTCGCGTACCTCGAGCAGAACGTCGTCTTCAACGGCAACCTCAGCGGCAAGCCGGTCCTGACCATGCACACCACCGGCGATGGCCTGGTTGTCAACAACGACGAGCAGGCGTACCGGTCGATCGTCAACAAGGCCGGCAGCGGTCCGCTGCTGCGCGAGGTTTTCGTGCACCGCGCGGGCCACTGCACCTTCACGCCGGCGGAAACAGTCGCCGCGCTGAAAGCACTGACCAGCCGCGTCGACACCGGCCACTGGGCGGGCGTCACGGATCCCGACACCCTCAACGCGTCCGCCACCGCGCTTGGGTCGCTGAACGTGGCCCCGGCGTCCTTCATCTCGTTCGAGCCGGCACAGTTCCTGCGCCCGTTCGACTCGAGCAACATCTAGTCATGCAGACGGCCTCCCCACCACGTGGGGAGGTCGTCACATTCTGTGGCCGGCAAGGTCAGGTGCCGTTAATCTGATGCCGCCCATGCCGACCGCCACCAAGAAGCACAAGAAGAACAAGCAGGCCGGCCACAGGAATGGCCACGCCATCGAGGTCGACAAGAAGGGCTATGAGAAGGAGCTGAGCCGGCTCCAGGTGGAGCTGGTCCAGCTGGAGGAGTGGATCCGCTACAGGGGCTTGCGCGTGGTGGTCGTCTTCGAAGGACGGGACACGGCGGGCAAGGGTGGGGTCATCAAGCGGATCACCGCCCTCCTCAACCCGCGCTACTGCCGGGTCGTGGCCCTGCCGGCGCCTACCGAGAAGGAGCGCACGCAGTGGTACTTCCAGCGCTACGTCGAGCACCTGCCGTCGGCGGGCGAGATGGTGCTGTTCGACCGCAGCTGGTACAACCGCGCCGGCGTCGAGCGGGTGATGGGCTTCTGCACCGACGAGGAGTACGACGAGTTCATGCGCACGTGCCCGCAGTTCGAGCGCATGCTCGTGCGCTCCGGGATCATCCTCATCAAGTACTGGCTCTCGGTCAGCGATGAGGAGCAGGAGCGGCGCTTCCTGGGGCGCATCAACGATCCCAGCAAGCGCTGGAAGCTGAGCCCCATGGACCTGCAGGCCCGAGCGCGCTGGGTCGACTATTCCGAGGCGAAGGACCAGATGTTTGCGTACTGCGACATCAAAGAGGCGCCGTGGCATGTGGTCGAGACCGACAACAAGCGCGCCGCGCATCTCAACCTCATTCGCCACTTCCTGTCCCTCGTTCCCTACAAGGACGTGCCGCACGACGCCATCAAGCTGCCGCCGCGCCAGAAGCGCAGCTACACCCGGCCGCCGCGCAGCACCATGAAGATGGTGCCAATCCGATACGAAGTGGTGTGAGGTGGCAACATAGCGTGGCTGTCGTGTACGTAAGAGGGAGGTGACCGCATTGGCTCCGAAAACCAACCGAGAGGTCGTCCAGCGATATGTCGACGCGCTTACGGCTCGCGACCTCGACGCTCAGGCAGAGGTATGCGCTCCCGACATGGTCACCGAGTATCCCCAGTCGGGCGAGCGATTCCGTGGCTGGGCCAATATTCGCGCGGTCGCAGAGAACTACCCGGGGGGTTTGCCGAAGAACCTCAAGAGCAAGGTGATCGGAAGCGAAGACAAGTGGGTTGCCGGCGGCCCGAATTTCCACATCTTGCGAATCGAAGGGACCGGTGACGTCTACACCCTCATCGGGTCCGCGACCTACCCAGACGGGATGACCTGGCAGATCATGTCGCTTATCGAGCTGCGTAATGGCAAGATCGCCAAGACGACCGAGCTCTACGCTGCTCCCTTCGACGCCCCGGAGTGGCGGTCCAGGTGGGCGGAACGGAGCAGTCGCTAGGTCAGCCTCCAGAAGTCGCCGTTCAACCCGATCTCCGCGAAAACCTCCTCGGCCTCATCGGCGCTGCGCCGCCGCCATGCCGGATCGTCGCGATCGTGGTACCAGATGTCCGCCAGCCGCCACATCTGCTCGGGCGTCATGAACGCGCCCTTCGGCTTGCCGGATCGCTCGACATGCTCCTCTGACCTGAAGAGCAGCATCGTGCTTCAGGTGAAGACGATGTCGTCCCACCAGCGACGCGCCGGAACGGAAAAATGCACGACGCTGCCGGACTCGGCCAGCTTGCCGCCGGTCACGCGCAGGCTCAGCGCCTTCGAGCAGTCAGGGCACGACGTCTCGACCGAGCCCTCGCCGCCCAGCAACGAGACGATGCCCAGCGCATCCCACACGCAGTTGCCGTAGTACGAACCGCCGCGGGCGCTCACCCTGAACGCCGTCGGCACCGCCGAGAAGGGGCTGGCCATGCGCAGACGTGAGGGATCGTCTGGATCGCACACGAACACGTGCGCCTCGCCGAGCTTCGCATAAGCCTCCTGCACCATCGCGATCGGCAGGTCCAGCTCGGCCGCGATCTCGCCCGCAGTCGGCACCTGCCCGCTCGCAATCGTTCGCTCCAGCACGGCCAAACGAACGCGGACAGCCCGTCGTAGAAGCGAGCTCCGCGCGCGGTCCGGTACATCTCCTCGAGCGGCATGTCGGCTGAGTAGCCGAGCGAGCCGTGCACCTGGATCGATCGGTCGATCACGTCGTGCAGAACCTTGGCGCCGAAGAACTTGATCAGCGAGATCTCCTTACGCGCGGCGGCCGCGCCCTTGGTGTCGATGACCCACGCCGCGTGCAGCGTCATCAGCCGCGCCGCGGACATCTCTGCCGCGGAGTCGGCGATCCAGTTCTGGACGGTCTCGTGCGCCGCCAGCTTCTTGCCGAACGCTTCACGCTGCAGTGCGCGCTCGCACATCATGTCGAAGGCGCGACGCGCCATACCGAGCCAGCGCATGCAGTGGTGGATGCGCCCCGGCCCAAGGCGCGCCTGCGCGATCAGGAATCCCTGGCCTCGCTTGCCCACCAGGTTGGCGGCCGGCACGCGCACGTCCTCATACAGCACCTCGGCGTGGCCGTAGCCGAACCGCTCGTGGGCACCCGCCATGGTGGGGATGTTGCGAACGCGCTTCAGACCGGGCGCGGCGCTGGGCACGATGATCATCGACGCCCGCTCGTACGGCCCCGCATCGGGCTCGGTCACGACCATCGCGATCAGGAAGTCCGCGACCATGCCGTTCGACGTGAACCACTTGTGCCCGTTGATAACCCACTCGTCGCCGTCGAGCACTGCTGTCGACGAAAGCAGCGTCGGGTCGGAGCCTGCGGTGTTGGGTTCGGTCATCGAAAAAGCCGACCGCAGCCGCCCGTCCAGCAGCGGATAGAGCCATTGGTCCTTCTGGGCCTGGGTCCCGAAGTGGGCCAGGACCTCCGAGTTGCCCGAATCAGGCGCCTGGTTGCCGAACACGATCGGTGCCCACATAGTCGCGCCTTCGATCTCGTGCATCAGGCCAAGCTTCACCTGGCCATAGCCCTGGCCACCGAGCTCGGGGGGCAGGTGCGTGGCCCAGAGCTTCTGGCTCTTGACCTCGTCCTGGAGCGAGCGGATGATCCGCCTGAACCCGGCTTCGTCGGCATCGAGGACCTCGAGCGGGTACACCTCCTCGCGCACGAACTCGCGCATCCACTCGAGCTTCTTCTCAAACTCCGGCTCGGTCGAAAAATCCCAGCTCATGACAGGAACCTCATGTCCCTCCCCGCCGTGCGGGGAGGCTAGGTGGGGGCGTCAACGGAGTATCTCGATTCCCTCGTCGATCATGCCTGTGATGGTAGTCGTCAGCGTCTCGTAGAACGGGTCGGGCCTCTTGCCCCGCTGGTGGAGCATGAGGTTGTAGCCCAGGATGGCTGCGTATTTGTACAGCGACATGGCCACGTACCAGTTCATCTCATCGCCGCCGGCGCCGTACAGGGCAAAAAGGTCCTCGTCCGGCAGGGCGACCGTCCCTCCCGGGCTTTCCGCATCCTTGAACTGCGATCGGTGAGACATGATCGCCAGGCATCCCAGGTCCATGAGCGGCTGGCCGATCTGAGCGATCTCCCAGTCCAGCACCGCCACCACCTCAGGGCCGCGGAACAGCATGTTCCCGTAGTGGTAGTCGCCGTGCACGAGCGTGGGCGTGCGCTCGGCCGGGACGCCGGCCGCCAGCAGCCCGCCCAACTCGCCGGCCCGCGAGGTCAGCTCTTCGGGCGCGCGCTGCATGAGCATCGCCCAGCGCATCATCTCGGCGACCAGGGGCATTGGCTCCTCGTCGCCGATGCCGCTCTGCTCGACCGGCAGGGTGTGGAGCCGCTTGAGAACGCCCACCGCCGAGGCCGCTATCTCTTCCGGCTTCTCACGCTTGCTCGTCTCCTCGATTCGCAATCCGTCGACAGCTTCCATAAGGACGAATGGCCGCCCGTCCACCACCGGCTCGGAGCTCATGTAAGGAATGGCGGGGGTCGGGATGCCTGCGGCATGCAGCGACGACATGATTCGTGCCTGGCGAACAACGTCAGCGGTCGCCGCGATTCGCGCGCCAGGCGGCGGCAGCCGCAGCACGTAGCGTTTGGCAGCCTCGGTTTCGACAAAGTAGGTGAAGCCCGAATGGCCGGCGGGAATGGGCTCGACCGAGACCACTCGCTCATTGAGCTGTTTCTCGAGGTCGTCCGCGATCAATCGAGATGACATGTGTCGCACAGCGCGCCGACCATGCGCCGGTCGCCCAGCGCGCGCACGACGCTGACGCTGGTATAGAAAGGAAGGATGCGCAGCCGGCCGGGTTCGATGTGCATCACGTGGCACAGGTAGTTGACGATCGCCCCGGCGTGGCCGACGACGATGACTCGCCCGCCAGGATGGGCAGCCACGATCTCATCGATCACGGCGGTCATGCGTTCCGTGACGCTCTCGGGCTTCTCGGTGAAGCTGAACTCGTAGCCGTCACCGAGCTCCAGCGGAATCTCGAGCAGTCGTTTGTCGACGCGCACGTCCGCCGTGATCGCCTGCGCCGTCTGGAGCGCGCGCCGCGCCGGGCTTGCGTACACGGCGGACGGGTTCATCTCACCAGCCCGCGCGGCGAGTTGCCTCGCCTGCGTCACGCCAAGCGGGCTCAGCGGCGGATCCGCGTCGCCGTCGACCATGCCCTCGTAGCAGTCGCCGTGGCGGACGAGCCAGATCTGGGTGTGGCCGGGGACGTCGATCAGGTAGGCGGCCTCGAGGGCCCGCATGGCCCTGGTCATCCGCTCGGCGCCGCCCTGCATGCCTAGTATTCGAGCACATGCCTGCGGCGACCGTGAGCGTGGGTCCGGTGACCGTCACCTATGTGCATGAAGACCCCACAAGCGGCTACGCGCTGCTCGAGTGGGAGGCGCCGCCAGGCGCCGCGAGCCCGCCGGTGCACGTGCATCACCGAACGGACGAGGGCTTCTACGTCTTGAGCGGCGCGTATCGCTTTCTCGTGGACGGCAACACGATCGACGGGCCCGCTGGTTCTCATGTGCTGGTGCGCGCCGGCTCGCCGCACACGTTCTGGAACGCGGCCGGCGTGCCGGCCCGGTGCCTCATCATCCTGACCCCACCGGAATTCGCGCAGTACTTCCGCGAGCTTTCGCTCGGCCTGGCCGACGCGAAAACAGACGAGGACTCGATCGAGGTACGACGCAGGCTATCGGCGCGATTCGACATCGAGGTAGTCGGGCCGCCGATCAAGCCCTGATGACTCGCGGGGTGCTCGCGGCTAGACTCTTGTGACCACATGCTCCGTGGAGCGGGCATCGTCGCCCTATTCGTCCTACTCATGGCCTGCGGCGAGAGCAGCGCAGCGCAGAAGGCCTCGCCTTCTGTAGCGCCGGTTCAGCACACCTGGAACCAGGACCTCACTCTGGCTGGCGACGTGAGCGGGCACATGACCGGGATCGTTGCCGACGTCGGCACGCAGACCAGCGCCTGCACGGGCGCGAAGCCGCGGCCCGGGGAGACGTGGTCGACCAAGTTCTACGGAACGATCGACCCAAGCGGCGCGGTGTGGGGGATCGACTTCGTGATCCAGAACTACGGCGGGC
>VBFW01000039.1 GCA_005880525.1 Chloroflexota bacterium
ATTCACTAATCAGACGTAGGAGTTCCAGTTCAAAGAAGCGATCATTAGTGCGCGGATCGCTCTGGATCAGAAGGTTGAAGGTTCGAATCCTTCCTCCCCAGCCAACCGAAACCGCTGAATTCAGCTACTTCGCCTAAACCGGTGTAGCCGCTCTGGGCGTTCGAGGCCGAGGTATCAGTAGCCGAAGCGCATCGCGATCATCATGCTGAAGAGGACGAGAAACCCGCCCAGCTCGATCCTTCCGTAGCCAGCGAGCCTTTGATCCAGGGCCTCAATCTGCTCAGGCCCCTCAGCCGCGATCAACTTGCCGACCACTGGGCTGAGGCGCGCGCCCTCGAAGGCTGCGACGCCAACCGCCAGCAGGATCGCCGCCATCCACGTCACGCCGTAGAGCGATGGGAGCATGTTCAGCACTCCGCCGCTGAGGCCTCGGAGAATTCCGAGAAGGATGGTCGCGCCGGCCACCGCCGCAACCAACCGGCCATACCTGGCTGCGAACGCCTCGATTATCCCGCGCCGCGCCTCAGGCGGGAACCTTCGGAACGCGGGGAACACAATAACGTGGGCGGTCATCGCGGAGCCAAACCAGAAGATGCCGGCCAGTATGTGCAACCACTGCAGCGCAATGAGAAGCCAGAGCACGCTCTTTCGAGGCAACTCTATAGCTCTCGGCTGGAGGTTAACGCGCTGAGGCGCATCAGACTCCGGATCAGAACATTGAAGGTTCCAATCCTTACTTCCCCAGCCAATCCCGCTGAGCCAGTTGCCCGTAACGCGCAGGGCGGCTTGACGTTGGCTGCTTCGATGGCGCGCTCGATCAGGAGCCTTGGATGGGTTGCCCTTGTAGCCGTCGCCCTGACGGCATGCGGGAAGCTCGCCCCCGGCGCCGCGACCGCGAGCGCCTCGGGCTCCTGCTACGCGCCGGCCGTCATCGCGGGAGCGCCCCTGGCGCGCTCAAACGCGGCGTTTGCCTTCGACATCGACAAGCGCGTGATGGTGCTGTTCGGCGGTGGGAACACCCAGGAGGGGAGCGGCGGCTTCGTGGACACATGGACCTGGGACGTCCAGGGCTGGACGAGGCAGCATCCCGCGCAGAGCCCGCCTGCCACCTCAGAAGCGGCCATGGCCTACGACCTGACGCATCACTACATGGTGCTGTACGAACCGGCGCCGCTTGCGGGCGCGACCCCACAGACATGGACGTATGACGGTGTCATATGGACCCGGCAGAACCCCGTCCACACGCCACCCAGTCGCGATGAGCCTGCGATGGCGAACGACCCGTCGCGTGGAGGCGGTGGGTGCATACCGGTTCGGAAACGCGGCGTGGTCTGCGCTCGGCGTCCCATGGCCGGACGGCACCGGCTACGTGGGCAACGTCGCCTACTTCGTGGGTACTGGCTTCGTCCGGTTCGCCGGCAACGGGGAGACCTGGACCTGGCGACCAGAACTCGACCCCGGCTGGCGAAAGGCCGCGCTTGAATGCTCGCCTCCAGCGCGCTGGGCAAACACCTTCCGGCCGGCGATGGCATACGACGACTCGCGCGACGTGATCGTCTTGTTCGGCGGCCGGGATCGCAACGACACGTGGACCTTCGACGGCAGCACATGGGCGCCCGCAGCAGGCGGCGCTGCGTCGCCGGTAACTCCGAGCCCGCCGCCCCCGGCCAACGCCGGGTCGTGGGCGACATTGGCAAGGCTCGCGACGGGTCGCATCGACCAGACTGCCACCGTCCTGCAGGACGGGCGGGTGCTGGTCGTCGGCGGAAGCAAGGAGGCTGAGGCCAACCAGCTCGCCACTGCCGAAATCTTCAATCCCAAGACCAACGCGTGGTCGGCCGCCGCGTCGATGGCGTACCCACGGGCCCGACACACCGCGACGCTGCTGGCTGACGGCCGCGTGCTTGTTGTCGGCGGACTCGGGCCCGGCCGCGGCAACTCGGAGATCTACGATCCGGGAACCAACAAGTGGTCGCCGGCGGGCAACTTGATCAGCGCGCGCGCCAATCACCAGGCCGTGCGGCTGGCGGATGGAAGGGTGCTCGTGATGGGAGGCCGGCAACCCGGCCGGCCGCTTTCATCGGCCGAGATCTTCGATCCGGTGCTTCGCAGTTGGGCGTCTACCGGCAGCCTTCTCGTGGCGCGCGACCGGCCGCAGGCAGTGATGCTCCCCGGCGGCAAGGTGCTCGTCACCGGCGGCGTGTCAGTGGACACCGGCGGCTCGCTCGACGCGTCGGTGCTGGCCGGGAGCCCGCTTGCGACAACGGAGGTCTACGACCCCGCGACGAAAGTGTGGATCCCAGGCCCGACGATGTCGGTAGGTCGCGTCGGCCATGCCATGGCCGCGCTTGGCAACGGTGATGTTTTCGTGGTGGGTGGGACGCGCGATCCCGCGCCCGCGGAGATCCTTGACTCGCGGAGTGATACCTGGGCGTCCACTGCGCAGGTCGCTCCGCGCATCGCTCCCGTCGTCGGTGTTCTCGTCGGGGGCACCAGGGTCATCGTCGCGGGCGGCCTTGTCGAGAAGTACGATCCGGCAACCGTCCAGTCGACCGGCTACACGTTCGTCCTGCTGGACTCAGTCGACGTCTTCGACACTGCGCGTGGCTCATGGTCGTCGGCGCCCCCGATGGCCGTCGCCCGCTGGCTGGCGACCGGCAGCATGCTCGCCGATGGCCGCTTCCTGGTGTGCGGCGGCGGCAACCCACTGATCGCCGGAAACGATGCAGTGGAGGGGTACACCGCCTAGCCGGCGATCAATGGCAGCAGTCCGGGCCCGCCTCCCGAGAGGGCTCCCGCGGATGTCGTTGAAATGTCGTCGATGAAGTAAGCTCCGTCGGATGACTTCGGTCCTGCAGGCGCTGGACATCGCCGTCCAGGCTGCTTTTGTCGCACTCGCCCTGTTCACGCTCACGGACTGGGTCCGCCACCGCGACCGCCAGCGGCTGTGGCTCGTTGTGGCCCTCGTGTCTCTGTCGGCCCTGGTCGTGCTGACGCCTGCGGCGGCGCTCGTCGGCCTGCCGGTGCAGCTCGTCACGGACCTGGCCCTCGTCCTGTTCGTGCTTTCCGGATACGCGCTGCTGATGTTCCGAAACTCGCTCATCCCGCTCGGCAGGCGCCTGGCAGCCGCCATCACGGTCTGGACTGTGCTAGTTGCGATCATCGGCGTGGCCGCCGGCCTGTCCTCGAATCCTCAGGCACAGCAATCGCCCTTCCAGCTCGCGGCTGTGGGACTGATCGTCATCACGTGGGTGCTCTGCGTGATCGAGCCCATCTTCCGGCTCGGTCTCGCGTCCATCGGCCGTCCGTCGGTCGAGGGCTCTCGCCTGCGTTCGCTCAGCCTTGGCTACGCGGGCCTGGTGGTGGTGATCGTCGCATCCACGGTGGCCGGGCCGGCGCTGCGGAGCCCGACCGCCGCCGTCGTAGTCGACCTCATCGTGCTTGCCATCGTGCCTTTGATGTACGCGAGCTTCGCGCCGCCGCTGTGGCTGCGCCAGCTCTGGAGCCGTCCCGAAGAGGAGGAGCTGCGCAGCGCGCTGCATGAGCTGCTGCTGTACAGCGCCGACCGCGCCACGCTCGCGAGCCGCGCGCTTGCCGGTGGCGCGCGCATGGTGGGCGCGCCTGCCGGGTTCATCCAAGACTCGGACGGCTCAATGCTCGCGGCGCATGGCCTCACGCAGAAAGAAGCGGCCGCGCTTGCCGCCCAACCGGGCACCTCACGCTCCATGCTGCGAATACCGCTCGACCTGACTCAGGGCCAGGGCATGATGACGATTCTCGCGGGGCCGTTCACGCCGCTGTTCGGCCAATGGGAGATCTCACGCCTGCGCGGCTTCGCTGTAAGTATCACTGCGGGTCTGGACCGCGTCTTGCTCACCGGGCGGATCGTGGCCCTCGAGAAGGCGAAGACCGACTTCCTCGACTTCGCGTCGCACGAGCTGCGCGGGCCGATAACCGTCATCAAGGGCTACCTCACGATGATCGCGGCGGGATCGCTTGGCGACGTGCCGCCAAAAGCAGCCTCGGTGGTGCCACTTCTCGTGGCGAAAGCCGACGAGGTGAACTCGATGCTCGAGCAGATGATCGAGACGTCACGTCTGGAGGAGGGACGCCTCGCCCTGAGGAAGGAGCGCAGCGACGTCGCGAGTCTCACCGAGGACGCAATTCAAAACATTGGGCCTCTCGTGTCCGACCACGAGGTCAACATCGATCGCCCGCCCGAGCCGTTGTGGGCCGACGTGGACCCAGACCGGCTGCAGATCGTCGTCCGCAACCTGGTCAGCAACGCGGTCAAGTACTCGGCGGCCGGCGCACCGATCGCGGTCACGGTTGCGCGCCGCGACCACCACGCATTTGTTGCCGTGACGGACACGGGCATCGGCATCAACAAGGACGACCAGCGCAGCCTGTTCACGCGCTTCGGTCGCATCCAGTCCGCGGCGACCGCCCATACCTCGGGCGCAGGCCTCGGCCTGTGGCTTTCGCGCGAGATCGCGCGCATGCATGATGGAGATCTCACCGTCGAATCCGAGCCCGGAAAGGGCAGCACATTCACGCTGGAGATCCCACTGAATTCCGACTGACGACGCGGCGCCTGACGTTCGATCGCGGTTCCGGCCGCACAAGCCTCTCAACCTCGCGCTGACCCTCGCCGCCATCGGGCCGGGGCCGTCGATGCGCTTGCGTGGGGGCGAGGTGTGGCGCGCGACTCACACGCCGCAGGGACCGGCCACGCTGCACCTGGTCATGGCGCATGGCGTGGTCGACGTCGATGCCTGGGGTCCAGGCGCGGCATGGGCAGCCGAGAACGCGCCCGCGCTGTGCGGCGAGGAGGATGACGACTCAGGCTTCCTACCGCGCGAGCCGGCGCTGGCGGACGCGAAGCGTCGCCATCCGGGCCTGCGGATTCCGAAAACCCGCGCGGTTTTCGAGGTGCTCGTGCCGACTGTGATCGGCCAGAAGGTGGCCACTGACGCCGCCCACGAGTCGTACAGGAAGCTCGTCTACGAGCTCGGCACCGTGGCGCCAGGACCGGCAAACCTGCGCGTGGCGCCGCCGGCCGCGGTGCTCGCCGGCACGCCTTACTGGGCGTTCCATCGATTCGGCATCGAGCGCCGGCGTGCCGACGCGATCATCCGGGCTGCAGTCAGCGCGCGGCGCCTGGAGGAAACAACCGCGATGTCGATCCCCGATGCATGGCAGCGCCTGCAGGCATTCCCGGGCGTCGGTGAGTGGACGGCGGCCAAGGTCGCGCTAGTGGCGCTGGGCGACGCGGACGCCGTGCCCACCGGCGACTACCACCTGCCGCACATGGTCGGCAACGCGTTCGACGGCACGGCACGCTCGACCGACGAGCGGATGCTGGAGATCCTCGAGCCGTTCCGTCCGCATCGCGCCAGGGTCCTGCGGCTGCTCCTGCTGATGGGCGCGTCGGCTCCTCGCTTCGGACCACGCATGCCGCTGCGCGACATCGCGCGCAGCTAGTTGTAGAGCTTGTCCAGCTGCTCCTCGACCACTGACGTGAGCTCCTGCATCCCCGCCGAGTCGAAGATGAGCCGCGCCCCCGCGGCACCGTAGAGGTCGGGCAGCCGCTCGGTCGCGCCGAGCGCAAGCGCACCGCGGTAGTTGCGGACCGCGTTTACGGAGTCGCTCATGCTGTTGCGCCACACCTGCAGCGCACCGAGCTGGGCGATGCCGTACTCGATGTAATAGAAGGGGTTCGCGAAGAAGTGCGGCTGCTGATACCAGCGCGCGATGCGCTCGCGATCGAGTCCGCTCCACTCGATGACGTCGCTCTCGAACCGCCGCCGCACCTCGAGCCATTTCTGATCTCTTGCGTCGGCGTCGGCGCCCGCCTCGTCCGTGTAGATCCAGTGCTGGAATGCATCGACCGAGGCGCAGTGCGGGAAAAAGAGGATCACGCCCTCGAGCAGCTCGCGTATCGACCGCCGCGCGTCGTCGTCGGAGTAGTACCCGCCCTGCTCGGCGGAGATGTACGGCGACGTGAGCAGCTCCATGCTCATGGACGCGACCTCGGCCATCTCTGAGCCCGGGTGACGCTGAAAGATCAGCGGCAGCTTTGACGCCTCGAAGCCGTGGAACGCGTGGCCCGACTCGTGGAGCATCGTCTTCACGTCATCGTCGATGCCAACGGCATTCATGAAGATGAGTGGCATCTTCCTGTCGTTGAGCGTCGCCGAGTACCCGCCTGGCGCCTTGCCCTTGCGGTTCTCCAGGTCGAGCATGCCCGCCGCGGCCATCGTGTTGATGTAGCCGCGGAAGTCCGGATCTACGTGGGCCACGACGTCCGACGTGCGCTCGATGAATTCGCGCACGTCGCTGAACGGCCGCAAGGGCGCCCGGCCGTGCGGGTCGACGGTGATGTCCCACGGCCTCAGCTCGCCGACGCGCATTTCCTGCTTGCGCCGCTCGAGGATTCGCGTCGTGGCCGGGCGCATCGTCTCCTCGACGGCTTCATGGAACCGCATGCAGTCGTCGGGCGTGTAGTCGAAGCGATTCTTCTCGCGGTGGACGAAGTCGCGATAGTTCGCGAATCCTGCGTTGTGTCCGACCTGCTGGCGCGCGGCCAGCATCTGGTCGAAGATGCCGGCCAGCACGCCGCGCTGTTCGAGGTACGGCTGCGCGCGCAGCTTGAAGGCCCGCTCGCGAACCGCCCGGTCGGGTGACTCCAGGTAGGGGAGCAGCTGGGGCGGCGTCTTCTGCTCGCCGTCCCAGTCCACGGTCATCGCGCCGTTGACCTTCGACCACTCGGTCTCCAGCTTCGACAGCTCGGAGACGAGCGGGACGTTTTCGTCGCGGAAGAGCTCGATCTGGTTGCGGAAGCGTTCGACCGTCGTCCTCAGGCCGGGCCGGTCGTAGCCGAGGTCCACCAGGCGCTTCTGCAGGCCGGCCGCCTGCTGGGCCATCTTCGGTTCGATCTCGCTGCCGAACCGCAGCTGCGCGGCCTCCGCTTCGGCGTCCGCGGTGTTGCAGGTGTACGCGAAGTACGCCAGCGTCGAGGCCTCCGAGACCAGCGAATCAAGCTGCGACCAGTCAGTGAGCCACTGCTCGACGGTGCTTTCGTCCAGCGACCGCGCCGCGAGCTCCTGGTAGTACGGCTCGATTTCGCCCCACGTCGCGACGCGGAACGCATCGGCCGAGTCCGGGAGAAGAAAGTTCACCGCCACCCTCGCCGATGGTAAAGGTATCGCGGTGGAGTCTTCGACGGGCATGCGGTTGCCTGATGACGTTGCTGAGGCCGCGCGCATGGCATTGGGCGGCGGGGAGATCCGCCACGAGTTTGCCTGGATGAGCTGGGCGGGGACGGTCTGGCGGCTGGAAGGCGAGTCAAAGTCGATCTATGTGAAGAGGGCCGCTCACCTGGATGACGAGCGGGACCGGCTCGAATGGCTGAAGGGACGATGGCCGGTGCCTGAGCTCATCGGCCTGTTTCACGGCTTCGGCGACGACTGGCTGCTTACGCACGCGGTGCGAGGTGTGCCGATGAACGACAGGTCGATCACCTGGGACGGCCCGACTACCGCGACGCGACTCGGCGAGATCCTGCGCGAGCTCCACTCGATCGATGCGACTGACTGCCCGTTCGGTGGCCCGCCCGAACGCGGCGAGGTGCTTGTTCACGGCGACTACTGCTCGCCCAACGTCCTGGTCGAGAACGGCCGGCTGTCAGCGCTGGTCGACGTCGGACGCGCGCGGGTCGACAGTCCGCGCATCGACTTCGCGGCCGCCATCTGGAGCCTGCAGTACAACTTCGGGCCTGGCTTCGCGCAGATTTTCCTGAACGCCTACGGGACGCCGCCGATGACCGAGCGCGAGATCGAGCGCCTCCGGCGCAGCTACTCCCGGCGCTAGACCGGCGCGGCGTTGTCGACCGCGCGCCAGCAGTACCATGCCGCAACCGACCGGTAAGGCCGGAACAGCTCGCCCTCTGCCTGCAGCGCGCGTGGCGCCGGCGGCTCCTTGAGCCGGTGCGTCAGCGCCCAGCCCTTGCGCACGCCGTAGTCGTCGACCGGCCAAACGTCCATGCGGCGCAGCTGGAACATGAGAAACATCTCCGCCGTCCACCGGCCGATGCCCCGGACCTGCACGAGCCTCGCAACGAGCTCGTCGTCAGTCAGCGAACTGGCGTCCTCGAGCAGCACGCTCCCGTCGCCAACCTTGGTAGCCAGATCCACGATCGCCGCCTGCTTCGAGCCGCTGACGCCGACGGCTCTCATGGCGCCGTCCTTCAAGGCAAGCACCGCAAGAGGGGCAAGTCCTTCCGGAAACAGGCCGAGGAACCGGTTGTGGATTGCGGTCGCGGCTGCGCCCGCCAGCTGCTGGTACATGATCGAGCGCACCAGCGCCGCAAACGGGTCGTCGTGCGGGTCGCGCAGCTCGAGCTTGCCGACTCGCTTGATGAGCCTGGCCATCGCGGGGTCGCGTCTCGCGACCAGACGCGTCCCCTTTGCCAGCTCGACCTCGACTGGTTTCGGCGGAGCGGCCGTGCTCAGGCGAACTCGGCGATGAACTGGTCGAACTGCTCGGGCGACAGCCGCAGGTCCTTCTCGGCGAGGTCCTTCAGCGGCGCCGCCGGGATCTTTTCGGTGCTGGCGAAGTCCTCGGCGGTCGGATCGACGTAGAGCAGGCCCGTCACCAGGTGCCCCTCCGCTCGAGCCTCGTCGATCACCCGCTGCGCGGCCTGGCGGTCGCGCGGATCGTGGTCCTCGCCCAGCTTCTTGAGCAGGATGTGCGAGCCGTCATGCAGCTGCACGTCGCGCACCGTGCCGGGCTCGTAGTCCACGTGCACCTCTTCGAAGAAAGGGATGAACGAGACGTCGGCGATGGACTCCTCGTGGTCCTTCACCCAGCTGTAGCTCTTGGTCGAGCCGTCGTGGTCGTTGAAGGTCACGCACGGCGAGACGATGTCGAGCACCGCCGTGCCGCGGTGGGCGATCGCAGCCTTGATGAGCGGCACCACCTGCTTCCCGTCGCCGCTGAAGGAGCGCGCCACGAACGAGCAGCCGAGCGCCAGCGCGACAGCGCACGGGTCGATGGGCTGGAAAGTGTTCACCGATCCCTTCTTCTGAACCGAGCCGAGGTCGGCGGTCGCGGAGAACTGTCCCTTCGTGAGGCCGTAGGTGCCGTTGTCTTCGATGATGTAGGTGCAGTCGATGTTGCGCCGGATCATGTGCATGAACTGGCCCAACCCGATCGAGGCGGTGTCGCCGTCGCCTGAAACTCCGAGCATGATCAGCTCGCGATTCGCCAGCTGCGCGCCCGTCGTGAGCGATGGCATGCGGCCATGCACCCCGTTGAAGC
>VBFW01000040.1 GCA_005880525.1 Chloroflexota bacterium
TGAACGGGAGCGCGCCGCAGGCCGTCGTCGACGGGGTCAACGCCGACTTCAAGGCCAAGTACCCCAAGGTCACGGTCAACGTCCAGATCCAGCAGTGGTCGGACGTGACCACCAAGCTCGACACCGCTTTCGGTGGCAGCGCGCCGCCGGATGTGATGGAGCTCGGCAATACGCTGGTCGCGAAGTACGCTTCGGCCGGCGCGCTTGCCAACATCAGCGGCAAGAAGTCCGACTTCGAAAACTCGGGCACGTGGCTTCAGTCGCTCACCGACTCCTGCACGTACCAGAGCAAGCTGTACTGCGTCCCGTACTACGCCGGCAGCCGCGCGGTCATTTACCGCAAGGACATGTTCGAGGCAGCGGGCGTGACCGCTCCCACCAGCATGGACGACCTCCTGACGGTCGGCCAGAAGCTGATGGCGAAGTACGGATCCGACTCCCGGTTCTCAGCGCTCTACTTCCCTGGCAAGTACTGGTACGCAGCGGCTCCCTTCGTCTGGGACTTCGGCGGTGACATTGCCACCCAGTCGGGCAGCCAGTGGACCGGCGCGATCAACAGCTCCAACTCGCAGCAGGGCCTCACGGTCCTGAAGAACCTGGTCACCCAGCTCTCTCGCGCGGACAAGACCGGCGACGAGGCCAAGCAGGACCAGGCCTTCGCGCAGGGTCACATCGCGATGATCATCGCGAACGGCTGGGAGGTCGGAGTAATCACCGACCCCAAGGCCGGCGACCCGACGCTGCTTCCGAAGCTCGGTGCGTTCCCAATCCCGAGCCACACAGCCGGCCAGACAGCGCCCGTGTTCCTCGGTGGATCTGACCTTGGCATCGCGGCCAAGAGCCAGCACCAGGACCTGGCGCGCGAGTGGATCAAGCTTCTCGGCGGCACCAAGTTCCAGAGCCAGATGGTGACCGTCGGCGGCGTCATCCCCAACTCGACCTCACTGGTCAGCCTGTCGAGCGGGCTCCCGGCGATCTTCGCGGCCGCCGCCAAGAACAGCCGGTTCACCCCTAACTCGCCGAACTGGGCCAACGTCGAGTCGGCCAACGTCCTGCAGGACATGCTTGTTTCGATCTTCACCAACAAGGCAAGCATCAGCGACGCGACCAAGTCCGCGAGTGACAAGATCGCGCAGATACTCAACGCAAGCAGTTAGACCAATTTCATAAGGAGGAGGCTTCGATGCGAGCGGCCGGGTCGTTAGGCACCGCGACCGCCAGGACCCGGTCCCGCGTAGGAGCCTCCTCCCTTCGTTCGATGGTGGCCCGCAAGGGCCTGCCGTACGCCCTGATCGCGCCGGCGACTGTGGTCATCCTCGGCGTGCTGGGCTGGCCGCTGCTCGACCTTCTATACCTCTCGACCCAGCATTACGGGCTGCGCGAGCTGTTCCAGCACCAGGGGCAGTTCGTCGGCCTGCAGAACTTCGCAAACATCCTCGCCGACCCGCAGTTCAAGTACGTCGTCGAGGTGACCCTCATCTTCACCGCGGCCAACATCGTGCTGTCGATGACGCTGGCGACGATCATCGCGCTGCTAATGGAGCGGGTCAGCTCCTTTGTGCGCGTTCTCCTCGGCGCGGGCCTCGTTTTCGTCTGGGCCACGCCCGTCATCCCCGCGATCGACCTTTGGCAGTGGATGTTCGACTACGAGTTCGGCGTCATCAACTGGCTCCTGACCAGGATCGGCGCCGGCAACTACATCCACCACAACTGGTTCGAGAATCCGGTGCAGGGATTCACCGTCATCACTGTCGTCGTCGTGTGGGGCGCGATCCCGTTCCTGGCGCTGACGCTTCATGCAGGCCTCACCCAGGTCCCAAGAGAGCTCATCGAAGCGGCGCAGATCGACGGCGCGCGGGCATGGCAGATCTTCAGAAACGTGACATTGCCGACGCTCAAGCCGCTGCTCCTCGTGCTGCTGAGCCTGTCGACCATCTGGGACTTCCAGGTGTTCAACCAGGTCTGGGTGATGCTGAACCAGAGACCCAACGAGAACTACTACGTGATCTCGGTCTTCTCGTTCCAGGAATCGTTCCGCGTCAGCCAGTTCGGACTGGGCTCGGCGGTGGCGGTGGTCATGGTGGCGATCCTCATGATCATCTCGTTCTTCTACGTGCGCCAGACCGTGCGCTCGATCAACGAGGCGGGTGCATGAGACGCTCGGCGCTGCGCGTGTTCTATGACGGGGCCGGGCTGCTGATCTTCGTGGTGATGATCTTCCCGATCTACTGGATGGTCACCACTGCGCTCAAACCGGGCAAGGAGATCCTCAGCCTCGACCCCTACTGGTTCCCGGCGCCGGTGACGTTCGAAAACTTCACCTCCGCGATGCAGGTGCCGTTCTTCTGGAACGACGTGGTCAACAGCCTGACCGTCGTGCTGTCGGTCGTCGGCATCTCCATCGTGATCTCGTTCCTGGCCGCGGTCGCGGTTGCGCGGTTCGGATTCCGCGGGCGGACGGCCTTCATCGTCATGGTCATCGGCGTGCAGATGGTGCCGCTGAACGCGCTGGTCATTCCCATCTACTTGCTGCTCGACTCGGTGGGCCAGGTCGACAGCCTGTTGGGCGTGATCGCGTATTACCTCGCGGTCTTGCTGCCCTTCATGGTGTGGACGCTGCGCGGGTTCGTGCACAACATCCCGATCGACCTCGAGGAGGCCGCGATGGTCGACGGTGCGTCGCGGGTGGGCGCGTTCATGCGCATCGTCTTCCCGCTGGTCGCCCCCGGCCTGGTCGCCACCGCCATCTTCGGGTTCATCCAGGCGTGGAACGAGTACATCATCGCCTACGTCCTCTTGAGCAGCTCGTCCAAGCAGACGCTGACGATCTGGCTCGCGTCCTTCACCACCCAGCACGGGACCGACTGGGGCGGACTCATGGCCGGCGCCACCCTCACGAGCCTGCCTGTCGTGGTCTTCTTCCTGCTCGTGCAGAGGCGCGTCACGGGCGGCTTGACCGCGGGCGCGGTGAAGGGGTGACGCTCTCGGTCGAGCAGGCTGCGCTGCGCTGCCTGTTGCCAGGATTCATCGGCACCGAAGCGCCCGAATGGGTGCTGCGCCGAGCCGCCGAGGGCCTCGGCGGCGTGTGTCTGTACGCGCGCAACATCACCTCGCCGGAGCAGCTGGCGACGCTATGCCGGCAGTTGCACGCCGAGAACCCGGGGCTGATCGTCTCCATCGACGAGGAGGGCGGGGACGTCACCCGCCTGGAGGCTGCCACCGGTAGCTCCTACCCCGGCAACCTCGCGCTCGGCGCCGCGGGCGACGTCGACCTGACCCGTTCGGTCGCGCGCGCGATCGGCCTGGAGCTGGCGCGGGCCGGCGTCGATCTCGACCTGGCGCCCGATGCGGACGTCAACAGCAATCCGTCCAACCCGGTCATCGGCGTGCGGTCGTTCGGATCCGAACCTGGGGCGGTCGCGGCGCAGACCGCTGCGTGGGTCGAGGGTCTGCAGTCGGCCGGCGTGGCCGCGTGCGTCAAGCACTTCCCGGGCCACGGCGATACATCGGTCGATTCGCACATCGCGCTGCCGGTCGTCGGGGCCGATCCGCGAGCCGGCGCGCTCCAGCCTTTCGAGGCAGCGATCGCGGCCGGCGTGCAAGCGGTGATGAGCGCGCACATCATCGCGCCGTCGCTGGATCGCGTGCCGGCCACTGTCAGCCGGGCGATCATGACCGGCCTCCTGCGCGACGAACTCGGTTTTCGCGGGCTGGCCGTGACTGACGGCCTCGAGATGAAGGCGATTGCCGACATCTCCGAAGGCGCGGTCAAGGCGCTGGCGGCGGGATGCGATCTGCTGTGCATCGGCGGCGGCCTGGCGGACGAGGACATCGTCGCCGAGTTACATCGCGTAATCGTCGCCGCGGTCTCGGCCGACCGGCTGCACGAGGCCGCGGGCCGGATCGATGCGCTGGCGAGATGGCGAGCCGCCCAGCCGGCCCCGGCGGAGGCGCCCGACCGCGAGGTGGGGCTCGCGGCAGCACGGAAGGCGCTTCGCGTCGACGGGAACGTGCGCGTCGGCGACGATGTGGTCGTGGTCCAGCTCATCCCCCAGAGCTCGATGGCGTCGGGAGTCATTCCGTGGGGAGTTGCCGAGCCGCTGGCCGGCCGCGGAGCACGCGTCACGAAGTTCGAGCATCGCGACGGGCCGATCGACCTCGCACCGATCGTTCGAGCGGCGGGCGGCCGCGGCCTGGTGCTGACAGTGCGCAACCTACACCGCCACGAGTGGCAGCAGCACGCTGCGGGGGCGCTGCTCGACGCGCGCCCGGACGCTGTGGTGGTCGAGATGGGACTGCCCGCATGCCGGCCGGCGGGCGCAAGCGCGTACATCGCCACCAGCGGCGCCGCTCGCGTGTGCGCGATCGCGGCCGCGGAGGTGATGCGGCCGTGAGCGAGGACGTCCACCCGCACTCCGACAGGCTGGACGCGATGAGCACGCAGGAAGTGGTCCAGCTGATGCACGCCGAGGACCGGCGCGCGGTCGAGGCGGTGGCGCCGCACCTCGACCGCATAGCAGCTGCCATCGATGCAATCGCTTCGCGCGTTCGGGCGGGCGGAAATCTGCACTACTTCGGCGCCGGCACAAGCGGCCGCATCGCGGAGCTCGACGCCGCGGAGGTCGCTCCGACATTTGGCGTTGACGCCGTGCGCGCGCACGCTGCCGGCGACGGCGCGGCAGAGGATGACGCGGACCTGGGAATGAGCGACTCGCGAGCCGCTGGGTTGACGGCCGGTGACGCGGTGGTGGGCGTGAGCGCGTCGGGGCGCACCGCCTACGTGCTCGCGGCCATGAAGGAGGCGCGCGCGAAGGGCGCGATGGTCGTCGGGTTCAGCTGCGCCACGAACACGCCGCTGGGCGAGCTCGCGGATGTCGCCATCGAGATCGAGACCGGCCCCGAGGTCATCGCCGGATCGACCCGGCTGAAGTCCGGCACCGTGCAGAAGGTAGTGCTCAACATGATCAGCACCGGCGTCTTCGTGAGGCTGGGCCACACGTATCGCGGGCGCATGACCGGCGTCGTCGCCGCCAACGCGAAGCTGCATCGCCGCGCCGTGAAGCTGATTCACGACCTGACGGGAGTCCCCCCCGCCGACGCAGAGATGACGCTCGTGGCGGCAAACGGCAGCGCCAAGGCGGCGGTGCTGATGCTGCGTTGCACGCTCAGCGCGGACGAGGCGGCGGCGCGGCTCCACGAGCACAACGGCGACCTGGCGGCCGCGCTGGGAGAGAGGACGCGCGCGTGAAGACCTTCTTCCGCGGCGCGGTGCACGGCCTGCCCGGGGCGGATGGCGTGCTGACGGATGGCGCCGTGATCGCCTGGGCCGGCCAGGGATCGCCGCCGCAGCGCCCGGACGAGGAGATCGTCCTGGCGGACGGAGAGCTGCTGGCGCCGGGATTCATCGACCTGCAGGTGAACGGCTTCGGCGGACGCGACGCCGCCGAGGGTCGCGACGCGATCGCGGCCATCTCGGCCGCGCTGCCCGCCACCGGGGTGACCGCCTTTCTGCCCACGCTCATCTCGTCGCCGGTGGCCGCGGGCGCTGAGTTCGCCGGCGCCGTCGCGACCGCGGAGGCGCTCGGGGCTCGAGTCCTCGGCGCCCACATCGAGGGCCCGTTCATCAACCCGTCGTTTCGTGGCGCGCACGATCGCAACCTGCTCGCGGCGCCGACTGCCGAGCAGGTCGAGGTCATAGCCCGAGCCAGGCCGCGGCTGGTGACGCTGGCGCCTGAGCTTCCCGGCGCGCTGGAGGCGATCGCCCGGCTGCGCCGCCAGGGCGTGGTCGTGAGCGCGGGTCACACGGGGGCCGACTTCGAACAGGGACGCAAGGCCATCGATGCGGGCGTCCGGTTCGGGACGCACATCTTCAACGCGATGCCGCCCGTCCACCACCGCCGCCCTGGCATCGCGCTCGCCCTGATGCTCGACCGCCGCGTCACCGTCGGCCTGATTGCCGACGGCGAGCACGTGCATCCGGCGGTGATCCGCGAGCTGATGGCGGTCAAAGGCGGGACGCGCATCGCCATGACGACCGACCAGACCGCCGCGGCGGGCGCCGGCGTGGGCACCTTCTCGCTCTCCGGGCGCAAGGTCGTCAGCGACGGGACCGTCGTGCGCCTCGAGGACGGGACCCTTGCGGGCAGCGCCTCGACGATGGAGGACCTGGTGCGCAGGTCCGTCGCCATTCCGGGGATGGGCGTCGCGCGCGTCGTGAGCATGGCTTCGGCGGTCCCCGCCCGGGTCTTGGGCGAGAAGCTCCTGGGCCGCATCGGCGCGGGCGCGTGCGCGGACCTCGTCGTCCTCGATCGCGAGCATCGCGTTCGGCTGACGATGGTCGCGGGGCGCGTGAGGTTCCGGCGATGAGCCGCTTTCGCGACGAGATCGGCCAGGAGCCTGACCTGGCCGCGCGCCTGGTCGAGTCGTCGCAGGACGCGCTCAAGGCGATAGCGAAGGCGTTCAAGGACAGAAAGACCCGCGGCTTCGTGATCGCCGCCCGAGGCAGCTCCGACCACGCCGCCGACTACGCGCGCTACCTGTTCGGCCGCCGGCAACGAGCGCTTGTCTCATTGGCCGCCCCGTCGATGTTCACGCACTACGCGAGCCCGCCCAACCTCGATGGTCAGTGCGTGATCGGAATCTCTCAATCAGGCGCGTCGCCGGACGTGATCTCCGTCATCGAGGAGGCGAAGCGTCAGGGCGCAATGTCGGTGGCCATCACCAACGTGGAGAAGTCGCCGCTCGCGGCCGCTGCCGAGTTCGTGCTGCCGATGCTCGCGGGCCCCGAGCTGAGCGTGCCCGCGTCGAAGACTTACCTCACGAGCCTCATCGCGCTGGCCCTGCTTTCAGCCGCCATCACGCCCGATCACGATTTCGAGCAAGGCCTGGCGGTGCTGCCTGACAGGCTGCGCGGCGCGATCACCGCCGAGCCGGACGTGGCGCGGATCGCGCATGCGATCGTCGGGCCACGCGCGATAGTGCTCGCGCGTGGCTTCAACCTGTGCACGGCGGAAGAGATCGCCCTCAAGCTGACCGAGACGAGCTACGTGCTCGCGCGCGCGTGGTCGATCGCGGATTTCGTGCACGGCCCCGTTGCAGTGGTCGAGCCGGCATTTCCGGTGCTGCTGGTGGGCGCCGGCGGATCGGTGTCGGCCGACGTCGACGCAATCGCGGCGAGGCTGTCCGACTCCAGCTGCGCGGTCGTCGGGCTGTTTGACGCAGCATCGGCTCCGCTCGACGCGAAGTCATCGGTGCGCATCGACAGCGGGCTTCCCGAGGAGCTCACCCCGATGACGCTGATCGTGCTCGGGCAGCTGCTCGCCAACCAGGTGGCGCTCGCGCGCGGGGTGGACCCCGACGCGCCGCGCGCGCTGCACAAGGTCACCCGAACCTGGTGAAACCGGGCGCCGAGGCGCCTCTCGTTCTCGGTCTCGACATCGGCGGAAGCTCGAGCCGCGCGCGACTCGCGGAAGGCGGCCGCACATTGTCAGAAGCTTCGGCGCCTGGCGCCAATGTCGCGCTGATCGATCCGGGCGTGGTCGAGGAACGCCTGACCTCGCTCATCGAACAGCTTGGATCGCCGCACCCGGCAACCTGCTGCGCGGGCGCTGCCGGCGCGGAGGTCCCCGCGGGCAAGCGCCGGCTCGAAGAGCTGCTCGCGAGGCTGCTGCCCGGCGCGAGCGTGCTGGTGGTGCACGACACCCGGCTCATCCTGGCCGCCGCGGGCCTCGACGTCGGGATCGCGCTCATCGCAGGCACCGGGTCGGTCGCGTACGCGCGCAACGACGATGGCCACGAGGCGCGGGCCGGCGGGTGGGGATGGATGCTGGGCGACGAGGGCAGCGGCGCATGGATCGTGCGCGAGGCTCTGCGCGAGCTGATGCGCCGCCGCGAGGAAGGCGTCCAGCTCAGCGTCCTCGGCGAGCGAATGCTCGTCGCCACTGAGAGCGACGATCTGCTCGAGACCATCTCGCGCGTCCAGCTCTACCACGAGGCCGGGCAGTGGGCGGCCCTCGCCGGCGAGGTGTTCGACTCGCTTGCGCTCGACGCGGGCGCGGCCCGAATCATCGACAGCGCCGCCGACGCGCTTGCCTCGCTCGCTTTGCGTGCGGGTGCGAAGGTG
>VBFW01000363.1 GCA_005880525.1 Chloroflexota bacterium
AATGCGACCTCATTGCTGCAGCAGCGTCTTCTCGATGCGCTTGGCGCCATCGATTGTGGGGCAGATCGTGTGTAGCCCGAGCTTCTCGTAGGCCTCGGCGCGCTCCGGGTCGTAGATGCGGCAGACGACGCGGGGAACCTTGAAGACGTGCTTGGCGATCTGGGCGGCCATGATGTTGCGGTTGTCGCCTTCGGTCACTGCCACGAAGCCGTCGGCGTCTTCCACGCCGGCCCTGCGCAGGACCTCCGCGTCGGTGCCGTTGCCGACGACCTGGTTGCCCTTGAAGTCGTTGGTCAGGACGCCCCGCTGGGATGCCCGCGAGAACTGGTTGGGGTCGCGGTCGATGATGGTTACGTCGTGCCCGGTGCGGTCCATTTCGGACGCGATCTGGGATCCGACGCGACCGCAGCCAACGATCACGATCTTCAACGCGCCTCGATTATAGGGAGGCCCGTGGAGACGCCATCCGGGCCCGTCACGCGTGGGCTAGCATGGTTCGCGGTGCGCTTCCCGTTCACGCTGCTGGGCCTCATGGCGATCGCCATCGGCGTGTGGGTGGCGGTGTACCTGACAGTGCATCCGGGGCTGGATCCGGTGTCAACCGGGCTGGCGTTTGCCACGGCGATTGGCGCGTTCCTGTTCGGCGCTTACGTGCTGGTGCGCCGGCTGCGGCGCGGCCCGGACAACCAGTAGCCGCCGACATGGCTGACCACGCGCACGGACCGGTCGCCAAGAAGGTCATGGTCGCCGTCGGCGGCCAGGGCATCGACGCCGAGGTGGTGCGGCTCGCCTGCAGCATGACCGATGCGCACGGGAAGCTCTACGGCGTGCACATCATCGAGGTCAACCGCTCGCTGCCTTTGGGCGCGGTGATGGATGAGGTGGTCGAGCGCGGGGAGAAGATCCTGGACGAGGTCGAGCAGCTGGCGACCGAGGCGCAATTGAACGTGGAGACGGAGCTGGTGCAGGCCCGCGATACTGGGCCGGCGCTGGTCGACGAGGCGGTCGAATGGGGCGCGGAGCTGCTCGTGATGGGGCTGCCGTACAAGCGGCGGTTCGGCGAGTTCAACCTGGGCAAGACGGTGCCGTACGTTCTGAAGAACGCCAACTGCCGGGTGCTCCTGTTCCGCGAGCACCGCGAGCACCAGGCCTAAAGGCCAGCGCCCGCAACTCGCCGCGCTCCGCCCGCCGGGCCCGCCCCCTACCCCCCGTGCGGCTCCCGCCCCCAGCCTGCACACCGCCGCTCACGTTAGAAATTTCAAAACCGCCTGCCAACCCAGCTTGTTAACGTCTCGCCATGTCCGACGAGGCCAACAGGCGCAGACCGCACTATTTCGCCCGACTGCTGGCCGAGCTGAACACCATCGGCGGCGAGCACGACGCGTTCATCAAGGTGATCATCATCGAGCGCATCGGGAAGGCCCTGATCCTGATCGCGCTGGGCGTCGGACTCCTGGTCGCCGGTCGGGAAGGTTGGCTGACGCAGTGGGCCGCGTCTGCCCAGCAGCAGCTGAACCTTGACACCGACGAGACGATCTTCGAGCAGCTGTTCTTCCGTCTGCTCGTGATGGCCTACGAGGTAGTGCACAAGGTGACGCTGTTCCGCGTCGGCGCGCTGCTATTGAACGTGGCTGTGGTGGGCTACCTGGCTTACCGCAAGCGGCTGTTCGTCGGTATTTGACCGCGGCGTGAGCCACCGACTCGGAAAGCCGGAGCGGTGCGCGACATAAGTCAGCAGCGCCGCCAGCGTCTTTAGCCCGTACACCGTCGACGTCTTGAAGCTGACCGAGCTCGCGTCCTCGTGGTACCTGCCGATGGCAGGCACCTCGCCGATCTTGAAACCAAACGTCGACGCCTGGATGAGGACCTGCGTATCGAACACGAAGTCGTCGCTGTTCTCGAGAAAGGGAATCGTCTCCAGAAACCGCCGCGAGTAAGCGCGGTAGCCGGTGTGGTACTCGGAAAGCCTCAGGCCCAGGATGCGGTTCTCGGTCGCGGTCAGGAACCGGTTGCCGAGCCGCTTCCACCACGGCATGCCGGCCTTGGCCGGGTCGAGGCCCAGCCAGCGCGAGCCGAGGACGATGTCGGCCTCGCCGTCCTCGATGACTCGACACAGGTTCGGGATGATCGCGGGGTCGTACTGGCCGTCAGGGTGCAGCATCACGACCACGTCCGCGCCCATCTGCAGCGCGCGC
>VBFW01000041.1 GCA_005880525.1 Chloroflexota bacterium
TTCGCGCTGCGGATCGCCTCGAGCGCGGCCGCGATCTCCTCGAGCGAGGCATCCTCGTTCTGGGTTCGTCCCTCCAGCGCCTCACCAGCCCAGTCGCCGAGGTCGGAGTGCTTGCGGAAGATCCGGCCGAGCTCTTCTTCGGTGCGGCCGGAGATCGATACGACGACCTTGTTGATGGCCCGCCAGCCAAGCCCGAGAGTGCGCCGCTGCGAGGGCCCGAACGCGCGCCCGGACATGAAGATCGCGCCACGCCGCAGGTCGTCATCGTCGAGCGTGCGGAAGTAGGCGCCGAGGACTCGCGTTTTCTCCAGCGTCGCCGTCGTGGCTCCGACAGCTGCGCCAGTTCGTGCGAAATCCTGCATACCGTTCGCTATCGTAGGGTTCGATGCGCCGGTGCCCTTACCTGGAGGAGCTCGTGCTGGACCGGCGTGCCCTGCTGCGCATGTATCGGTTCGACTGTCACGTCGACCACCAGTCCAAGCGCAAGTACTCGATCACGGATTCGCCGCCGATCTGCGTCAGAAACTTCGAGGACTGCCACCTCTATCAATCCGAGAAGCGCCGCGAGGATCGGACGATTTCCCGTTATACGGACTGATCCCCATGTGCCCGATCTGCTCTGCCCCCGCCTTCTCGCTCGACGGAGCATGCGTGTTCTGTCACGCGCCGCTGGTCGAGCACGGCGGAGAGGCTGAGCTGCTGGAGTACCTGTCGGAGCGGATCCCGACCGCGCACGTCAAGCGCGGCGTGTGGAATCGCGGCCCGATCACAGAGGCTGCATTCGATGTGAGCGGCCGAACGTTTCGGGCGCGGTGGAAGGACGAAGAGCTCGACCTCGAGCCGCCTGTCGACCTGACGGCCTGGCTCGACCTGCTGCTGACGCGACTCAGCGACATCGCCATGCAGGACGCGAACCTGCGTCGGTCGGTCCTGCGGTCCGGCTGGGCCCTGCGCTGACCAAGGTAATAGTCGGCTACACGACATCGATCGACGGGTTCGTAGCGGACGAGCAGGGCGGCGTCGAACGTCTCTATCCCGACCTGGCGGACCTGCAGGACAAGCCGTACATGAGGGACCTCATCGCTGACACGGGTGCCGTGCTGATGGGACGCCACACGTTCCAGATGGCCGACCCCGACACGCTGGCCGACAACTACGAGTTCCAGGTGCCCATCTTCATCGTCACGCATCGCCCGCCGGCTCATCATCCGAAGGAGAACGGACGCATCTCGTTTACCTTCGTCACCGATGGCGTCGAGCCCGCGGTGCGGATGGCAAAGGCCGCCGCGAAGGATCGGAATGTGACGGTGGTCGGTGGCGCTGACCTCGCCCGACAGCTTTTCGCCGCGAACCTCGTCGACGAGCTTCACGTCGACGTGATGCCCGTGCTGCTCGGCTCCGGGCTGAGGTTCTGGGGTGCGGGTCAGGAACACCTGCATCTCGAGACGATCGATGTGTCGCGCGCCGGCGAGCGGACGACTCTTAGGTACAGAGTGGTCAGATGACGTCCCCTCCCTACCCTCCCCGCTGGCGGGGAGGGGCATGGGTACCTCAGAGCGCGAGTTGAAGCTGTTCGGTGGCTTCCAGGGCTGACGCTCGGATTCCTCGCTTGCGTAGCGACCGCGCGAAGTCTTCCGTGTAGCCGTGCACCGTGTAGACCTGGTCCGCGCCCGACCGCTCCACCACGTCCATCAGCTCGTCGAAGTCGCAGTGGTCTGACAGGTCGAACGTCGTGTCGGCCCCGAACAGCCGCGCGAACTCCGCATCTTTCGCCCAGCCCGACACGAGCGCTGTGCGGTAGCGGCCGAGGCGCCGCACCTCGTCCTTGCCCGCCGGCGGCGCGATGACCACGCGGCCGCGTGCGTCGCCATCGAGCTCGATCCATTCGGGCAGCGGCCGGCCGGCGCCCGCGTAAGCCTGAGCGCAGGGCACGCATCGCTTTTCCAGAGCAAACTCGAATCCGTACGGCGCCAGCGCCAACATCATCTCTTCGGTCTTGCCCAGCGCGTGGCACAGGAGCACCGGCGCGACGCGGCTGTCCAGCGCGCGGCGACACCACATCGCGATCGCTTCGATCGTGGCGTCGGGGTCGCCGAACCGGAAGTGCGGCCGTCCGTAGGTGGTCTCGACGATGAGCACATGCGCTTTCGGCACATGCGTCTGCTTGCGCGTGCCCGGCACGCGCAGCTTGATGTCCCCCGTGTAGAGAAGGCTCGTCCCGTCGTGCTCGAGCAGCAGCTGAGCCGAGCCGAGCATGTGGCCCGCGGACAGCAGCGTCACTGTGGCGCGGTCGCGGCGCATCGGCTCGTCGTAGCCCAGCATTCGCCAGCCGCGCGGCCGTCGCGACTCGTCAATGAGCGCGAGCGTCTGCGGCGTCAGCAGCGCCTCTCGGTGGCGCCGCGCATGGTCGGTGTGCGCGTGCGAGATGAACGCGAACGACCGCACGACCAGGGGGTCAAGCCAGAGCCGGTGGCCCGGCAGCGAGACGCCGCGATCCCAGACGACGTGGCGCGTCACGAAGGAGCCTTGACGCCGATCGCCGCCAGGGCTTCCTGGGGGATGCCGATGTCGGCGACCGAGATGCTGCCGGAAACGCGAGGCCCATCAGCGGCGAGCAGCCCAGCCTTGGGCAGCGTGAAGGTGACCGTCAGGTCGGCGCGCACACAAGGAGAGTAGGCGACACCCGTGTCGGAGTCGAGACCGGACGGCAGATCGATTGCGACGACTCGCAACCCCGAAGCATTGATGGCCTCGATCCATTCCGCGAAGCGCCCCTCTGGCGCGCGATTGAGGCCGGTGCCGAACACCGCATCGAGCACCAGGTCGGCGCCTGCGAAGCTCGGCTGATCGCCGACCTCAACGCCGAGCTTGAGCAGTGCTTCGAGCTCGCGCTGCGCGTCGCCGTGCAGGCGCGCGCGCTCGATGCAGCTGACGGATGCAAGGCGGCCCCAGCGATGGAGGTGTCGGGCGGCGGCCAGGCCATCGCCCGCGTTGTTGCCGACGCCGCACACCACCGCGGTGCGGCCATCGCATGCGCGCGCCGCCTGCCAGCCCGCGGCCTCCATCAGCCAGTCGAGCGCGATGCCGAAACGCTCGGACGCGAGCCGATCGAGCTCCCTGACCTGCGCGCTAGTCAGCGACATTGCGTTTTGCACTGAGAGTGAGTGGAGCTTTAGGCCGGATTCACTCCGGCCGTCCCCCTGCGTGCCACCTTCCAGGCGCCTCCAGCCTTCTGAATGTCAAAGGGGGGTTCCGCGGGGGGATCCTGATCCCCCCGCGACTTCGGGGCGCTGGACGACAAAGGAGCAGTAGGGATCGCGCCGGTGGATGGAATCGGCCTGCGACACGGCGGTATCGAGCAGCCGAGAGATGAGCTGCGGCGTGATGGTGCATACCTGCGGGAACTTCAGCGCCGTATTGCGGAACGGGCAGTTGTGGATGGTGATGCGCACGCCCTCTTCCACCTCGGTCTGCTCGGCCAGCGTGCCCGCGCGACCGATCCAGGCAACGACGCGTCGCAGCTTCTGGTCGAAGTCGAGACCGTCGATCTCCCTGCCGATGACATCGGCGTGTCGCGCGGCGACGCGCGAGAAGATCTCGTCCAGGGCCTCAGGGCCGCTGAGCTCCTGCACCTCCTGCAGCACCATCGTCGCGAGCTGGCCATAGCGCCTGGGGAAGACCGAATGCGCGCGTTCGGTGAGGCTGAAGAGGAGGGAGGGGCGGCCTCGGGCGCGGCGCTCGGGATGGCTCACGACGAAGCCGTCGCGCTCGAGATTGGTCAGGTGCTGGCGGATCGCGTTCGGGGTCACGCCGAGGTCAGACGCGATCGCTTCGGCGCTGGCGCTGCCTTTGCGCCGAATGAGCTCCAGGACCTCCATGCGGGTCGAGCGGCCCGCGATCATCGAGGGCATAGCTGCCGACATCGACACTCTAACCGATTTATTACAGGTGATGCTTGACAAAATCCCAAGCGTCTTTAGACTCTAAGGCGGGGAGATATGACAATGATCAAGCAGGCCAACCGAGCCATCGAGCACATGACTGCCCGAGATCGCCGAGTGCAGCGGGCCAAGTACGCCCGCCGCAACAAGATGCACTACATCGACAAACTCCTCAACGAGCTCGAGATGCTGAACCTCGCCGATCAGCGGACCATGCCGCCGGTGCTTTCGGTGGCGGTCAACAAGGTCATCGAGGAGTCGCCCGAGGTCACCGTGCTGGCACAGGCGAAGCCTGGTTCCGTGATGGAGGCGATGGACGCCCTCTACGAGATCCAGGACAGCCTGATGTACAACCAGATCGAGGACGAGTAAAGACCAGCTGAACCAGGGCCGGGCTCATGTGGCCCGGCCTTTTCTTTTGCCCCTAAGGGCAGTCGCCGCCGGGAAATAGCCGGGCTGCCACTACTTTTCGCATACTCATCGCCGTGGCTGGAGAGCTGAGCCCGGATCGGCTCTATTACTGGGACGGAGGACGCTGGGTTAGCGCCTTCTCGCCCGATGCGGCTTGGCGCTGGGATGGATCGTCGTGGCGTCCAGCCGGCAAGGGTGCGCCTCGAGCGCGACGTTCGCGACTGCCGTGGCTGATCGCCGGCGGCACGATCGTGGCGCTGGCGGCGGGGAGCATCGGCATCTACTTCGCGGCCGGCTTTGTGATGCGTGCGTCGCAGCGAGCCCTGCAGTCGGGCGGCCTCGCCTCATGCAGCTCATCCCTGGCTCAGCCTGGCGTGGCGCTGTCTGAGGGCAAGTCGCTGTGCGGCGGCACGCTCGGCAGCGAATACCTTCTGGCCGACTGCACGCTTACTGAAGGCACCCCGTCCGGCGCCGTGCTGTGGAAGAAGTCCTACAAGCCCACCGAGGGCGACTGGATGAAGACGACCGCGACCACCGGCTCCGATGGCTGCAAGCTCTCCGCGCCGCCCGACGTCGACGTCAGCTTCGACACGGCCACCCATCAACCGCCGACGACTGTCGTCGTCGCCGATTTCACCTATGAAGCGAATGCGGGCTCGGTCGGCATCCAGCTGGCGTGCTCCGAGGCCGCGAGCTGCATCGACATCTCAATGTTCCAGGAGGGTCTCTACACACTCGACGAGGGACGGCCGAACGACGGCTGGGACAGCCTGAGCAAAGGCGTGGCGTTCGGAGCGACGTTTCGTGAGGGGGCGGCGAACCGGATGATTCTTCGGCTGCACGGCCGGCACGTCAGCGTCTATCTGAACGGCAGAGGCGTCACTCAGGCGGATGTATCGCGGATCCAGAGCCCCGGTTTCGTGGACTTCTACATCGACAACCGCGGCGGCCCCGGCACGGAGACGGTGTGGCTGCAGCGGCTCTACGTGTTCGAATCTCGATAACCTCGCTCCGGCCGAGTTCGTTGAAGGTGCAAGGAGGCGACTACTGATGTTGGCTGCAATCGGCAACCTGTTCTCATGGACGGTCACCGCGTTCTTCGGCGTGATCTTTCTGCTGCTCGTCTTCGAAACCTGGGCGCTGTTCACCGGCCACACGCCGATCTCCGACTACATCCGGCCGGCTGTGCACTCCTATCCCGGCACTGCCTTCGTCATCGCGGTCGTGATCGGGATCCTGCTCGGACATTTCCTGTGGGGTCCGGCCACAGGCAGGACCTCGCCCTCTGGGAGCCAGCCTCAGTGAGCACCCTCAACGCGCCGGCAATCCTGTCCCTGATCGCCACGGTTGGCGCGTTCATCGCGTTCCTGCTGATGCTCCAGGAGGCGCTTGCGCTGCGCACCGGCACCGACCCGGTGAACAACGGCCTGCGCTCGGTCGTGCGTAGTTTTCCGCGATCGGTCTACGCGCTGGCGGTTGTGATCGGGATGCTGCTCGGCCACCTGCTTTGGCCGTGAGCGGTCAGGTCGTGGCTTTCTTCTTCTCGTCCAGGAACTGCTGATAAAGGCGATACGCCTCCTGCTTGCGGCTGTCGACGATCTTCGTATAGCCCTGCAGGGTGTTGAGGTTGGCGTGGCCGAGAACCTCCTGGACGAGGCGGACGTCGCCGCCGGTCACTTCGAGGAGCGTGGTCGCGGCCGTGTGTCGCGCCACATGCGGCGACTTGAACGACCATGCGCCGAGCTGCCGGCGCAGCCGCCTGACGATGAATCGAGCGCCGGCCGACGTCAGTCGCCGGTTGCGGTCGTCCGCAATCGACCTGTCGTAGTTGATGAACATCGCCATCGACGCGTCTTCACGCATCCCGAGGTAGTCCTCCAGCGCGGCGCGCGCGTCGGTGGTGAGGTACACGGCCCGCTGCTTGGACCCTTTGCCCGTGACGATGAGCCGGTTGCCCGTTCGCGGGAAGTCCGTGCGGTCGAGGGCCAGCGCTTCGGAGATGCGGCAGCCGGTGCTGATCAGGAACTGGACGAGCGCCTTGTCGCGCTTTTCGAGTGGCGTCCCGGATGGCAGCGCGGCGAGCAAGCGCGCCAGCTCGTCCGGATCGATCGGCTTGGGCAGGCGCTGTTCGAGCTTTGGCAGTGTGATGCCGTTCGAAAGGTCCCGATCGATGAAGCCTTCGCGGGCGACCCAGCGCAGCCAGGACCGGACGGCCACCAGCGCGCGGGCGCGTGATGCCGGGCTCTTGAGGCGGGTCGCCAGGCGGCGCTGGTAAGCGCGCAGGTCCTCGTGGCGCAGGTCCGCCAGCTGGAGGGTGTGGCCGCTCTCGTGCAGGAAGACGATGATCTTTTTCAGCTCGGCGTCGTAGGCGCGGACCGTGTTGGGACTGCGGTTCGCCTCGAGCTGAAGCCAGCCGATGTACTCGTGCGCCGCGGCCTGCAGATCGATGGACATGACGAGGCCGGTTGCATGTTGACACACCATGCCGCGGGTTACTCGCGGCTCTCCGAACGAACTTTCTCGTTATGGGAGTCGAGCCGAGGGTTTGTGCCTCTAACCTTTTAGCGATGCGTCAATGGATCGCGCTCGCCGCGCTTGTCGTGCTCACCGCCTGCAATCAGTCGAGCGCGGCGGTGACGGGCGTCGCCGACATTGCCGTGAAGTCAGGCGACGTGCCCAAGGGCCTCCAGAAATGCTCGGCCTCTGGCGACATCGACTCGTTCCTCAACGCTGTCAAGTCGAAGGACCCGAGCACTTACACGTCGACCAAGTCCGAATGGGACAAGGCCAAGTCCCACGGCGCAACCTCGGCGGAGGTCGTCTTCTACACCGACAGCAAGGCCCACTGCGACTCGATCACCAACTCGCAGAACGAAGACCTGGCGTCCGCGACCAACCCGATCATCATCAACTTCGTCATCAAGTTCAAGGACCAGACCAGCGCCGAACAGGGCTACACCACAGAGTCGATCTTCGGCTTCAGCGAATCGACGATCAGCTCCAGCGCCGCTGCCGGCGTGACCAAGGGAACTGCAACGGGCCTGACCAAGAACTCGATCACCTTGCTGATCGCGATCGGCAATCAGTCCTTCTTCGTCGCGGTGTGGCAGAACAAGACGTTTATGGTGATCCTCGCGGTCATCAACGTCGACACCACGCAGTCCAAGAAGATCGCGAGCAACGAGAACAGCCGGGTCAAGTAGCCGCCGCGTCAGACGCCGGCCTGTTTTCTCCGGACCGCGATCAGCTTCTTGACCAGGGTCTTGGGCAGCGGCTTGTCGATCGCAAAATGCAACGAGCCCGGCGTCCACGCGTAGGGCTCGAGCTCCGCGGGCAGCTGCGTGAAGACCGAGCCGCTGTGCGGCATGTAGGCGACGTGGCTCTTGAATGCCGCGAAGCCGCAGATCATCTTGCCTTTGAGTCGGAATCCAGGCATGCCATACGAGATGACCTCCTCCGCCTGAGGGACGATCTCGTGGATCGTCTGGCGCAGGGCCTGGAGCGTGCTGCGGTGCGGCTCGCCGACGCTCGCCAGATAAGCGTCGATCTCGTGATGCGACATCGCTCGGACCTTATCCGGTG
>VBFW01000224.1 GCA_005880525.1 Chloroflexota bacterium
TAACCTCGAACGCAACTGGGTCGCCAGAAGCCCGCAGTTGCCTATTGAGCGCGGCATTGGCACCTGAATCTCTGCAAGCGATCAACGCTCAGCTGGCTCGATTGCGAGAAAACGTGAGCTTCTACCGTGAGCGCCTACCCGAGGGCGGTCTTCGCTCTTTGGACGAAGTCGGCAGTCTTCCGTTCACCACGAAGGAGGATTTTCGGGCGAACTACCCGTTCGGGCTATTCGCCGTGCCGCGGGAAGAAGTCGTGCGCCTGCACATGTCGAGTGGGACGACCGGCAGGCCTGTCGTGACTGGCTACACGCGTCACGACCTCGAGCTCTGGGCGGAATGCATGGTGCGCGTCATGGAGTACGCCGGCGTCACATCACGTGACGTGGTTCAGAACGCTTACGGCTACGGCCTCTTCACCGGCGGGATGGGATTGCACCTCGGCGCCGAGGCGGTTGGAGCAACTGTCGTCCCGACCAGCTCGGGCGTGACCCAGCGCCAGGTCATGCTGATGCGTGACCTAGGCACCACGGTGCTGTGCTGCACGCCTTCATACGCGCTGGTTCTGGCCGAAGCTCTTCGTGGGTTGGAAGGTCGTGAGGGCGTCCGGCTTCGGGTCGGGATCTTCGGCGCGGAGCCCTGGAGCGATGGCTTGCGGGGCCAGATTCAAACGCACCTCGGCCTGGAAGCCTTCGACATCTATGGGCTGACGGAGTTGGGAGGCCCCGGTGTGGCTGCCGAGTGCAGCCGGCATGAGGGCTTGCACATTTTCGAAGACCACTTCTATGCGGAAGTCGTGGACCCAGATACCGGGACGCCACTTCAGGAAGGGCGGCCAGGTGAGTTGGTGCTGACAAGCCTCCGTCGTGAGGCGTCACCGGTGCTGCGCTACCGCACAAGAGATCGGACCGTGCTCACCTCCGAGCCTTGCGCCTGTGGCAGCCCTTACCGACGCTTCCTGCGGGTCCAGGGTCGCACCGATGACATGCTCGTCGTGCGTGGCGAAAACGTCTTTCCAAGCCAGTTCGAGGAGCTCTTGGCCGGCTTTGCAGGCTTCAATGGCCAGTACATCCTGGTCGTCGACCGCCAGGCCCATTCACTCGACACGCTGGAAGTCCGTCTGGAAGCTGACACAGCGGACGAACAAAGGCTGGAGCAGGAGATTCGCGATCGAATCCGCGACTCCATCGGACTCACCGTCACCGCAAAGGTGCTGCGACCGGGTGTTCTTCCCCGCAGCGAAGGCAAGGCCAAACGAGTGGTGGACCACCGCGAAGCAGTGGGAACGCCGTAATCGACGCGCTGTCTCCGCTAAAGATTCAACTCAACGAGCTGCGACTCTCGCGTGCCACTATCGCCGCCGCCATTTGGCGTGCCGGCGGCTAGAGCTCGGCCCACCAGCGCATCCAGCTCCAGCTGCGGCAAAGAGGCGTGCGTCGGCAGCGACGACTCGAATCGGCTCGGCGCGACCGCGCAGCTCAGTCAGGTACATAAGTAAGAGGCTCTCCCTGCTCACGAGGTGGAGCGGTCCAGAAACCGGAATGGGCGTTAAGATTGGATTTTCCTGGGGTCCCGCATTGAACTGGTGAGGGGGTTCCTGCGATGACGCAAGGCAAGAGGGCCGTGGCAGGCTGGTCGCGTCGGGACTTCCTCAAGACGGCGGGGGTGGCCGCAGCCACACTCGCCTTCCCCGAGGTCATCATCTCCTGCGGCACGTCTGGTTCGACCGCCACGGCCACCATCCCCAAGCCGCGCAAGGGCGCCTCCATCCGGCTGCTCCAGTGGACCAGCTTCGTCAAGCCGGCCGACGCCGAGTTCAAACGCCAAGCTGCCGAATGGGGTGCCGCCAATGGGGTGACAGTGGCGATCGAGACGGTCACCGGCGACCAGCTGCAGCCCAAGACCGCTGCCGCGGTGGAGGCCGGCGCCGGACCAGACATCATCCAGATGCAATACGGCTGGCCGCAGCTCTACACCGACGCCTGCCTGGACGTGTCCAACGACGTCAACATCTTGATCAGCAAGCTGGGCAAGCCGGATCCCGTCAACGAGGCCTTCTGCAAGGTCAATGGCACCTGGCGGGCGATCCCCTACACGGTCGTACCCAACGCCTGGACCTACCGCACCGACTACTTCCAGCAGGCGGGCGTGAGCAACTTCCCGACGACCTGGGACGAGCTCACCGCCGCTGCCGCCAAGCTGAAAACGACCGGCAAGCCGATCTCACAGACCGACGGCCACGCCTACGGCGACTCGCTCACCATGTGGAACCCCGTGCTTTGGGGCTTCGGCGGCAAAGAGGTGAACGCCGACGGCAAGACGGTCGCCATCAACTCCAAGGAGACCCGCGAGGCCATCAAGTGGGCGAAGGGCGCGGTCCAGGCTGGGCTCGTGGTGCACCCCGAGTGGCTCGACCCCGACAACAACCAGGCCTACCACGCCGACCGCGTAAGCGGGACGCTGAACGGGGCCAGCATCTACATCAGGGAGAAAATCGAGTTTCACAAGTACACGGACGTGACCAACAACGCCCCGATGCCAAGTGGTCCCAAGGGCACCTTCGCGATGAACCTCATCTTCAACCACGCAGTGATGAAGTGGTCGCCTGACGCCGAGACCGCCAGGGCGATGCTTCTCGCCCTGATGGAGAAGGACCAATACCAGAAGTGGACCCTGATCGCGAGCGGCTACAACGCAGGCCCGTTCGAGGCGCTCCATAACGACCCCGTCTTCGCGAGTGACCCCAAGCTGAAGGCATTTCAAGAAGTGGTGGCGCCTGGCAAGTGGCCGGGCTGGCCGGCGCTGCCGAGCAAGAAGACGGCCCAGGCGCAGACGCAGTTCATCGTGGCCGACATGTTTGCCAAGTCGCTCGCGAACGGCGGGACCGGTGACATGGAGGCCGCAATCTCAGCGGCCGAGACGTCGCTGAAGGCGATCTTCGAGCGGCCCTGACGGTACCTAGCCTGGCCACCTAGCAGATGGGGACCGCGGTCCGGACGAACGCGGCACCCGCCTGGCACCAGCGACGCGTGCGGATCTATGACCGCGAAGCGCCGCTCGGATACCTCCTGCTGGTGCCGACTCTTCTCGTCCTGGGCATCTTCCTGCTCTACCCGTTCTTGTTCGGGATCTGGCTGTCGCTTACAGACTCCGAGCTCGGCAACCTGGGCAACTTCATCGGCCTCGACAACTTCCGCTTTGAGTGGCGCAACACCGACGGCGTCTTCTACACAGCGGTCGTCAACACCTTCCTCTATACGGGGATCACGACAGTATTCAAGCTGAGCCTCGGCCTGGTCATGGCGCTGTTGCTGAACCAGGCCTTCCCGTTCCGGCGCTTCGTGCGGGCGGCCCTGCTTCTTCCCTACATCATCCCGACCGTGCTCAGCTATGAGGCCTGGAGGTGGATGTTCGACCCCACTTTCAGCGTCGTCAACTGGCTTCTCGTGAACACGCACCTGGCGGCATACCCCGGACCCAACTGGCTCGGCGTGCCCTTCAACGCGATGGCGGCGCTGATGATCGTGAACGTCTGGCGCGGCACGCCGTTTTATGCCATCGCCTTCCTGGCCGGCATGCAGGTCATCCCGCTAGACCTCTACGAGGCGGCACGGGTAGACGGCGCCACCCGTTGGCAGCAGTTCACCAGCATCACGCTGCCGATGCTGCAGCCTGTGCTGCTGGTCGTCCTTCTCCTCTCGACCATCCTGACCTTCGCCGACTTCCAGGGGCCGTTCGTGCTCACCAACGGGGCCCCGTACAACAGCACCCAGCTGCTATCCATCTGGGCCTATCAATGGGGCATTCCTGGGGGTGCCATCAGCCTGGGCGCCGCCATCTCGCTGGTGCTATTCCCGTTGCTCACCTTCGTGGTCGCCGGCGTCCTCTTTCTGCTCCGTAGGCCCGAGTAGATGGCAGCCGTGGCGCGTCTCAAGTTCCGCAAGCCTGGGACAGGTCGCGTCATCGGAGACTCGTTTGTCGGGCGCGCGATCCGGATCTACATTCCACTGCTCATCTTGCTGGTCGTGACGCTGTTCCCGTTCTATTGGATGGCGGTCACCTCGTTCAAGTCGGCGTCCGAGCTGTTCGATTTCTCGGTCAGCCCGCTGTGGGTCCGGGATCCCACCCTGGACTGGTACAGGCACCTCTTCACTCAGACGAACTTCCCGCGCTGGGCGTTCAACACGGCGCTGGTGGCGACCATCTCCACCCTAATCTCCCTCTTCTGCAGCATCATGGCCGGCTACTCGCTCGCACGCCTGCGTTACCGCGGCGCCGATGCCATTGGTTGGGGAATCTTCGTCACGTACCTTGTCCCGCCGACGCTGCTGTTCCTACCGCTGACCTTCGTCATCCGAGAGCTGCACCTGTTCAACAACCTGTGGGCGCTGATCCTCACGTATCCCACCTTCCTGATTCCCTTCTGCACCTGGATGCTCATGGGCTTCTTCAAAGGCATACCGCGCGAGCTGGAAGAAGCTGCCCTGGTCGATGGCGCCACCCGCATCCAGGCCATGCTTCGAATCGCCATCCCACTTGCGCTCCCGGGCATCCTTGCCGCCGCGCTCTTCGCGTTCACCCTGTCCTGGAACGAGTTCCTCTACGCACTCATCTTCATGAACGACAGCCTGGTCAAGACCATCCCGGTCGGCGTCACGCAGGAGCTCATTCATGGTGACGAGTTCTTTTGGGGCGAGCTGATGGCAGCCGCGCTTCTGGGCTCCGTCCCGGTCGCCGTGCTGTATTCGTTCTTCGTCGATTACTTCGTCGCGGGCATGACCGCGGGTGCCGTCAAGGGCTAAACCTATTTGACCACGCCCGCGCCAAAGCCCCTGGCGTAGTCGACTAGGATTTTCGCGTGGCGTCTGTCACGTACGAACACGTCACCAAGAAGTTCTCGGCCGACACCACGGCCGTCAACGACCTAAGCCTGGAGATACGGGACACGGAGTTCATGGTCCTGGTCGGGCCCTCCGGGTGCGGGAAGTCGACCGCGCTCCGTATGCTGGCGGGCCTCGAGGAAATCACTGCCGGCCAGATCAAGATCGACGACCAGGTCGTCAACAAGATGCCTCCCCGCGACCGGGACGTGGCCATGGTGTTCCAGTCCTACGCGCTGTACCCGCACATGAGCGTATTCGACAACATGGGCTTTGGCCTGAAGATGCGGGGCAGCACCAGGACCGAGATCGAAACGCGGGTCAAGGAGGCTGGCCGCATCCTCCGGCTGGACAAGCTGCTTGGCCGCAAGCCACGTCAGCTCTCGGGAGGCCAGCGCCAGCGCGTCGCCCTCGGCCGCGCCATAGTCCGTCAGCCTCGGGTATTTCTGCTCGACGAGCCGCTGTCCAACCTGGACGCCATGCTTCGCGTCCAGACCCGGATCGAGCTACAGAAGATGCACCAGCGGCTGGGCACTACCTTTATATATGTCACCCACGACCAGGTCGAGGCGATGACCATGGGCGACCGAATCGCAGTGATGAGGGACGGCGTTCTGCAGCAGGTGGCGCCGCCGCGGGAGATCTACGACCAACCCGTGAACATGTACGTCGCCGGTTTCATCGGCAGCCCGCGCATGAACTTCTTACCAGTCACGATCTCCGACCACGAGGCGAAGGCGTCGGGTTTCGAGCTCAAGCTGCCCGAGGCGCCCGGCGTGGCCCGCGGCATCCTGGGCATCCGGCCCGAGCACTTTCTGCCCAATGTCTCGGAAGAAGACACCGCCATCGAACTTAAGGTCGAGGTGCTCGAGGTACTGGGCGCGGACCAGTACCTGTACGGCAAGATAGGTTCGGACGACCTCATCGCGCGTGTCGATCCCGCGCTCAAGGTCAGCATCGGTGACCGTGTTCGGTTGGCGGTCAACATGAAGCGGCTGCACCTCTTCGACGCGGAGACCGAGAAGGCCGTCTTCTAGACCCCCATCAGTAGCCAGTTTTGGCGACCTCGCCCTTCACTCCGCGCAGCAGCTCCAGCACGCGGGCCGCGCCGCCGCGCAAGAAGACAGCGTCGTTGTCCACGTTGAGCATCCGGAACCCCGCCTCGCGCCAGCGGATGGCCGTCTCTGGTCCTGCGCAGTGGATGCCCGCGATCAGGCCTCGGCGTTCGCAGGCTTGCAGGATCGTCTCGATCAGGCGCCGATGCTCGGGGCTGCTGGCGGTTGCGTCGGGTTTCATGCCATGGGTGACGGCGAGGTCGTTGGGCCCGACATAGACCCCGTCCACGCCTGGCACAGCCAGGATCTCGTCGAGGGCCGCCATCCCCTCCACGGTCTCGATCATGACGACGCAGACGACCGCGCGGTCGGCGCTCTCGGGCCCGAAGCCGGTCGTCTGGAGCGCGGCCCGGGTCGGCCCCCATGACCGGTAGCCCTGGGGTGGGTAGCGGCATGCACCGACTGCCCTCCGCGCCTCCTCCTCGGAGTTGACCATCGGCACGATCACGCCGTCGGCGCCGGCGTCGAGCGCCTTCATGATGTCGGATGGCTGGTTCCACGGCACCCGCACGAACGCCGGAGTCCCGGTGCCGGAGAGGGCCTGCAGCATGGGCAGCATCTGGTCGTATCCGATCACGCCGTGCTGGGTGTCGATGCAGACCCAGTCATAACCTGCCTTGCCCATCAGCTCGGCCGCGAAGGGGCTGGGGATGACGCACCAGCCGCCGACGGTCGGCTCGCCCCGGTCCCAGAGCTCGCGGAGTGTCACCTTCGCAGTCGAGCCCCTAGCTTGACCCCGTTGACGACGTTGGCCGGCTCCTCGCCATCGAGCACCCGAACCAGGTTGTCGCGAACCACTTCCAGCGCCCGTGCCTCCGCCTCCAACGTGGCGCCGCCGACATGCGGTGAGAGGAAGACATTCTCCATGCGCCGAAGCGGATTGTTCGTTGGCGTCGGCTCCTGCTCGAAGACGTCCAGCCCGGCGCCACCCAGGTGCCCCGACTCGAGCGCGGCGACGAGTGCCTTCTCGTCCACCACCGGCCCACGAGAGGCGTTGATCAGATACGCCCCCTTTGCCATGCGCGCGAGCGCCTCGGCTTCGATGAGGTGGTGGGTCTCCGCGTTCAGAGGCACATGTACGCATACGACATCAGCGAGCTCGAGCAAGTCTTCGAGCGAGACCCGCTCCACGCCCGCGAAGCTCTTCTCCACGACGTCGGCGTACAGCACGCGAGAGCCGAATGCGAGCAGACGAGTGGCCACCGCGGAGCCCACGTTGCCCAGGCCCACGATGCCGACCGTCAGCGCGCCCAGCTCGCGTCCCATCATCTCGGGCTTGGGCCAGGCGCCGTCCCGCAACCGCCGATCCCCCCAGGAGCCCCGGCGGATCAGGTTCAAGATGGCCATGACCGTCCAGTCAGCCACGGCGTCCCGGTTGTAGCCGGCCGCGTTCGCGACCGCAATTCCGAACTCAGCCGCGGCGCGGTCATCGATGACGTCGTAGCCGACCGCGGGCATCTGAATGAGCAAGCAGCGGGTCATTCGTTGCAAGACCTCGCGTGGCAGGCGGTGGGCGTGGCGTTTGTCTGCGATGACGAGCTCGGCGAGGGAGCATTCCCGGAGCACCGCCTCAGGAGCAGGCGGGTCGGGGACGGTCACCACCTCGACCGCATGACGGCCGGCCAAGAGGTCTTCGACCTGCTTTTTCGCATAGGGAGACAAGCAGACGATGCGGGCGGGCACCGGCCGTCAGGCTATCACGCAGCCGGGTACGCTCGCGGCGAAGAAACACAGGAGGGGATGAGCATGGGTTCGATGACCAAGGTTGGCGTCGTTACCGGCGGTGGCACGGGCATTGGGAGGGCCGTGGCCCTTGCTCTCGCGGGGGAGGGGTACTCGGTCGTCGTGGCCGGCCGCCGAAAGGAACCCTTAGAGGCGGTGGTGGCAGAGGGGTCGAAACTGGGCGCGCGAATGCTCGGCGTACCCACGGATGTCAGCGACCCGAAGTCCGTCAGGGATCTTTTCGACACGACCGTGGAAACGTTCGGGCGGTTGGATCTCCTGTTCAACAACGCAGGTTCG
>VBFW01000225.1 GCA_005880525.1 Chloroflexota bacterium
CTTGTGCGCATAGATCATGTCGAAGCCGACGCCGTTGTCGCGAACGAAGAGCCTGTTCTCACCTGCGACCCGCTCGGAGCCGATGGTGATCACCGGCTGCGGCTTGTCGCGCGTGAACTTCCACGCATTGCTGATGAGGTTGGTCAGCAGGATGCGCACGAGCCCGGCATCGCCAGACGCTGTCAGGCCCTCCTCGACCCGAAAATCCACCCTGCGCTTGGGCTCCTGCGCCTGACAGTGGGCGCCTATCTCGGTGGCGATCCGGTTGATGTCGACCTTTTCGCGGCGGATGTCGCCGCCGGTCAGGCGGAACAGGGTCTGCATACCGTCGAACAGGGCCATCATCTGCTTGCTGGTTCGACGCAGCCGCATGATCTGGTCCTTGGTGGCGTCGCTCACGACCTCGGGGTTGTCCATCAGCGACTGCGCGATCGTGTCGATCGCAAGCAACGGCGCACGCAGGTCGTGTGAGACGAAGTAGTTGAAGGCCTCGAGCTCGCGGTTGATCGCCGTCAGCGCGGTCGTACGCTCCTGCACAAGTCCCTGCAGCTGCGTTCGGTAGCGCTTCAGCTCGTGCTGGCTCTTGTACAGCTCCACAAAGACGGTGACCTTCGCGCGCAGGATGGCCGGCACGATGGGGGAGAACACGAAGTCCACGGCCCCGAGCTCATAACCGCGGCCCAGGTTCGTCTCAGCCTGCTCGAAGGCTGTCACGAAAATGATCGGGGTTTGCTCGGAAGCGGGCCGCTGCCGGATCATCTCCGCCGTCTCGAATCCGCTCATGATGGGCATTCGGACGTCGAGCAGGATGACCGCGAAGTCGTCCTTTAGCAGGTGGCGCAGCGCATCGGCGCCGGACCTCGCCTCGACCAGGTTTGCGCCAAGAGGAGCGAGCACGGCGCGGAGCGCGATGAGCTTCGCCGGGTCGTCGTCGACGATGAGGATGTTTGGGAGCGGCGGCGCGCCAGCCGTTTCCTCTGCTTCCGGCATGACGCGTCGTTGCTTCACGCCGCGCCGCCTTTGCGATACACGCCTGAGCTCTCGTGCACTCGGGTGTAAAGGCTCGAGCTTCCCCAGCCGATCAGCGACTCGAGACGGCCGACGATCAGGTATCCCGAGCGCACCAGGCTGTCGTACAGGAGCTCCTGCACCTGCGTCTGCAGCTCGCGGCTGAAATGCGTGAGAACGTTCGTGCAGAGGATGACGTGGAAGTCGTTGAACGACGCGTCGCTCACGAGGTTGTGCCGGGACCACGTCACGCCTGAGAGCAGCGTCTCGTCCAGCCGTGCCATCTCGCCGGCCACGGCGTAGTAATCGGTAAGCGCGCCGCGGCCCCCGGAGCGCCGGTAGTCGGCTTCGCTCGACTGCACACTCTCCAGCGGCAGCAGGCCCCGCGCGGCAATCGCGAGGCTGCCTTCGTTGATGTCGGTCGCGTAGATGCGCGTGTGGCCCAGCATCCCCGTCTCACGCAGCACGATCGCCAGCGACGCCACGTCTTCGCCCGTGGCGCAGCCGGCGACCCAGATCCGCACGGATGGAAAAGTTCGCAGCCACGGCACGATCTCCTCCCGCAGCACGCGCAGGGCAATCGCCTCGCGAAACATGCTCGTGACGTTGACGCCGACGATGTTGAGGAACCTCTGCAGGCTCGCTGGATCGTGAAGTACTCGATCCTGATAGGCAGAGATGGTCGGCACTCCCTCGAGTGCCATGCCCATCAGGATGTTGCGGCGCAACGGCGCCCGCGCGTACTCGCGAAAGTCATAGCCGTGGTGAAGGGCTATCCCTTCCAGCAGCAGCCGCAGCTCAATCTCCTCCAGGCTCCGTTCGTCCGAGCCTGGTGCCGTTGCCTTCGGGCGCGCCGCGCTCAGCCGGTCAACCACGCGCGCAGCATCGATAGGAGATGTGCGCTGTTGATCGGCTTGGCGATGTAGTCCGAGGCTCCTGCTTCGATGCACTTCTCCCTGTCGCCTTTCATGGCCTTGGCGGTCAGAGCGACGATCGGCAGATTCTTCAACTTCGGCAGCTTGCGCATGTGGCTCATCGTGGCGAAGCCATCCATCTCGGGCATCATCACGTCGACGAGCGCGATGCTGATGTCCGGCTCGTCGCGCGCCACCTCGAGCGCGTTCTGGCCGTTGTCGACGGCGATCACTTGCATTCCCTGCCGCTCGAGCATTGCGGTCAACGCGAAGATGTTGCGGATGTCGTCGTCCACGACCAGCACCTTCTTGCCGGCAAGAGCCGGGTCTGGGTTGCCGTTCGTCTCTGAGTGAGTCTCCGCCTCGTTCGCCCTCGGCTGGCTGAGCAGGCTCGAGATCTCGTCTCGCAGACGCTCCGCCGACCGTACTTCCTTGACCACAACGCTTCGCGTGGCCCTCGCGAGCTTCATCTCCTCCTGGCGATTGAGGTCGCGAGCGGTATAGACGACCAGCGCCGTCGAGCGCAGCGTCTTCGTGCTCCGGATGCGTTCGATCACCTCCCAGCCACTCATGCCCGGCAGGCCGAGGTCGATGACCGCCACGTCGAACTTGTGCCCCTTCAGCTCCCTGAGCGCCTCCTCGCCCGTCGCCACCGATACCACCTCGGCCTGCAGAGGCTCAACCAGGGACACGATGTGCTGCCGCTGGATTGCGTCGTCCTCCACCACGAGGACGGCCTTGCCGTTTCCGTTCGCGGCCGGTGCGGCGATAACGACCTCGTCCGCCCGCCGCCGCCGGCCCTTCGCCCGTGCCGGCTGGACGGCGGTGGCCGGCCGCTCAGCCTGTGGCGCGTTCGTAGCCGCCGCAACCAGCGCCGGCACGCGCGAGGAAGGCTTCTGAGCGAGCACTTCCGTACCGTTGGACGGCGCCTCCACCACTGGCCGGAGAGGAGGCGGAACGGTGCCCGCCGGCAGGTACACGGTGAAGGTGCTGCCCTTGCCGGGCTGGCTCTCCAGCGTGATCTCGCCCCCGAGCAAGCTCACCAGCTCACGGCAGATCGATAGGCCGAGACCCGTACCGCCGAACTTGCGGCTGGTGGTGCCATCGCCCTGGGAGAAGGCCTCGAAGATCGAGCGCTGCATGTCCAGCGGAATCCCGATGCCGGTGTCGGTCACGCTCAGCGCCACCACGCCTTCGGCTTGCGACAGTGCCTCCAACGTCCAACCTGAGGTGGCGGGCGCGGCCCGGAACTCAACCTTGCCCTTCTCGGTGAACTTGAACGCGTTGCTCAAGAGGTTGTTGAGTACCTGTTGCAGGCGCTGCGGGTCGATCGGAATGGTCTCGGGCAGCGTGGGATCGAGGTCGATCGTGAATGCCAGCTTGGTGACGTCCGCCACGTGGCGGAACGTTCTCTCGAGCAGCAGCTCGATGTCGGCCACCGGGAAGTCGCTGATCTCCAGCGCGACCGTGCCGGACTCGATCTTCGAGATGTCGAGGATGTCGTTGATCAGCTTCAGCAGGTCGCTTCCCGACGAGCGGATGATCGTCGCGTATTCGACCTGCTTCGGCAGCAGGTTGCCGTCGGGGTTCTCCGCAAGCTCCTGGGCCAGGATCAAGAGGCTGTTCAGGGGTGTCCGCAGCTCGTGGGACATGTTGGCGAGGAACTCGGACTTGAAGCGAGAGGTGACCGCCAGCTGCTCGGCCTTTTCCTCGAGCATGTTCTTGGCGTCCTCGACCTCGGCCCGCTTCATCTCGATCTCGGCGTTCTGCTGCGCGAGCTGGTTCGCCTTCTCCTCCAGGTCGGCGTTCGTCCGCTGCAGCTGGTCCTGCTGGCTCTGCAGCTCGTTGGCCAGCGACTGAGACTGGCGCAGCAGGGATTCCGTTCGCCCGTTGGCCTGGATGTTGTTCAGGACGACACCGATGCTGTCAGTGAGCTGGTCAAGGAAGTCGCGGTGGATCGGGCTGAGGTGCTGGAACGAGGCGAGCTCGATCACGGCGCGAACCTCGCCTTCGAAGAGGACGGGGAGGATGAGGATGTTCAAGGGCGATGCCTGGCCGAGGCCCGAGGTGATCCGGATGTAGTCCGGTGGCACATTGCTCAGCTGGATCGGCCGCTTGTCGAGAGCGCACTGGCCGACGAGCCCTTCACCGAGCCGGAACTCGCGTCCGAGGTCCTTGCGCGGCTTGTACGCGTAGCCGGCCTGGAACATCAGGTACGGCTCGGAGCTGTCTGGGTTGACCATGCCGTAGAACGCGCCATACTCGGCATTGATAAGAGGCGCCAGCTCCGACAGGATGAGCCGCGACACTGTCAGCAGGTCGCGCTGGCCCTGCAGCATGCGCGTGAACCTTGCGAGGTTGGTCTTGAGCCAGTCCTGCTCCGTCGTCTTCTGGGTCGTCTCGCGAAGGTTGCGGATCATCTCGTTGATGTTGTCCTTGAGGACTGAGACCTCTCCGCTCGCCTCCACGCCGATCGACCGCGTCAGGTCGCCTTCGGTCACCGCGGTGGCCACCTCCGCGATGGCGCGCACCTGAGTGGTCAGCGTCGCCGACAGCCGGTTGACGTTGTCGGTGAGGTCGCGCCACGTGCCGGCCGCGCCTGGGACGCTCGCCTGGCCGCCCAGGCGTCCCTCGACGCCGACCTCGCGAGCGACGGTGCTCACCTGGTCGGCGAAGGTCGCCAGCGTGTCGGTCATGCTGTTGATGGTGTCGGCGAGCTCGGCGATCTCGCCCTTGGCCTCCAGCACGAGCTTGCCTTCAAGCTCACCGTTGGCGACCGCCGTCACCACGCGCGCGATGCCGCGCACCTGGGCGGTGAGATTGCTCGCCATCGTGTTCACGTTGGCTGTCAGGTCCTTCCAGATGCCGCCGACTCCTTCGACATCGGCCTGACCGCCCAGCTTGCCGTCGGTGCCCACCTCGCGGGCCACACGCGTCACCTCGTTGGCGAAAGCGTTGAGCTGGTCGACCATGACGTTGATCGTGTTCTTGAGCTCGAGGATCTCTCCGCGAACATCGACGGTGATCTTTCGCGACAGGTCGCCCTGCTGCACCGCGGTCGTCACCTCGGCGATGTTTCGCACCTGGCTCGTCAGGTTGCTGGCCATCGTGTTGACGTTGTCGGTCAGGTCTTTCCAGATGCCGGCCACGCCTTCCACCTCGGCCTGGCCGCCCAGCTTGCCTTCGGTGCCCACCTCGCGTGCCACGCGGGTCACCTCGTTGGCGAAACCGTTGAGCTGGTCGACCATGACGTTGATGGTGTTCTTGAGCTCCTGGATCTCGCCCTGAACGTCGACAGTGATCTTCTTGGAGAGGTCGCCTTGCTGCACCGCGGTGGTGACCTCGGCGATGTTTCGCACCTGGCTCGTGAGGTTGCCGGCCATGGAGTTGACGTTGTCGGTCAGGTCCTTCCACACGCCACCGACGCCTTCGACCTCGGCCTGGCCGCCCAGCTTGCCCTCGGTGCCGACCTCGTAGGCGACACGCGTCACCTCGTTGGCGAATGCGTTCAGCTGGTCGACCATCGTGTTCACAGTGTTCTTCAGCTCGAGCAGCTCGCCCTGGACGTCGACAGTGATCTTCTTGGAGAGGTCGCCCTGCTGCACGGCGGTGGTGACCTCGGCGATGTTTCGCACCTGACTGGTCAGGTTGCTGGCCATCGTGTTGACGTTGTCGGTCAGCTCCTTCCAGGCGCCGCCGACTCCCTTGACCTCGGCCTGACCGCCCAGCTTGCCCTCCGTGCCCACCTCGCGCGCCACGCGCGTCACCTCGTTGGCGAACAGGCGCAGCTGGTCGACCAGCGTGTTGACGGTCTTGGCCGTGTTGAGGAACTGGCCCTGCAGGCGCCGGCCGTCGATCTCGAGCGGCATCGTCTGCGACAGGTCGCCGGCGGCGACCGCGCGGATGACGCGGCCCATCTCCATGTTCGGCCTCGCGAGGTCTTCGATGAGGTCGTTGATGGCGTCGAGCGTGCTGGCCCATGCGCCGCCCGCGTCGCCTAGCGGCGCGCGCTTCATCTGGCCTTCCTTGCCCACGCGCTTGCTCAGACGGTGAAGCTCACGCTCCAGGCGCTGGTTGGACTCGATGATCTCGTTGAGCGCCGCGGCCACACGAGCCGCCGGGCCGATCCAGTTGGCCGGCATGCGTGCAGAGAAATCGCCGCGCTTCACGGCGGTCAGCACGTTGAGCGTGACCCTTGGGTCTACCGATTCAGTATTTACGGCTCGACGAGCCACTGCAGATCTCCTCTTCCTCTCGTTTTCGCTCTACGTTTCGAACGGAATCCAGAAACTGACACGGGTTCCGGCCCCTGGCTCGCTGTCGATGCGGCACCAGCCGCCCGCGAGCTGCGCGCGCTCGCGCATTGCGATCAATCCAAGGTGCCCGGGCAGATAGAGGCTTTCGGCGACGACGAAGCCGGTCCCGTCATCGGAGATGACGATGCTGATGCCGCCGTCCAGGGTCTCGGCCCTGACGGCTACGCGGGTGGCGTTGCTGTGCTTCTCGACATTGCTCAACGCCTCGGAGATGTTCTTGAAGACGTTCGTCTTCACGACGCCTGGGAGTGCGTCAGGAAGGCGGAGGTCCAGCTCCGCTTCGATGCCGGTGTGCTGCTTCAGAGCCACCGCGCGATCGCGAATCGAGGCGCTTAGTCGCATGTGCAGGTCGACTGAGGCCGGGCTCACGTTGTAGAGCAGGTTGCGCAGCGAATCCTCGACCCGCTTGATCGTCGTCTTGAGCTGCTCCAGGTCCGCCGCGTACTTTGTCCGGCGGGCGTCGACTCGGAGCCGTTCGAGCTGAAGCTCGGCGGCCGTGAGGAGCTGCAGGGCGTCGTCGTGCAGGGCGCTCGCGAACCGCCGCCTGGCTTCGTCGCCTCCCGAGGCGACGTTGTCGAGCAGATGCCTGCGCGCCGTGTCGGCGTCCTCGAGGCGCTGCTCGGCGACGTCGAGGTCTTCCTCAGCCTGCTGCAGGCGGGCAGCCGCGCGATCGCGTTCCTGCTCGATGCGCGAGATCCTTTGCCGAAGCTCCCCCATGTCGCCGTTTGTCTTGACGGCAGGCGCGACAAGTCCGGCGCCGCCCGATTGGCCCGTGCCACCGGTGGAGCGCCGGCTCGATTCCGGCTCCGCGATCCGCTTTGACCGGCCGCCCTCGTGCGCGCCGGATCGTGCTGCTATGTTCAATTGGCCTCCAGGCGGGTTAGGGCACCGCTAAATCAAATAGCCCGAGGGTGTGCCACGTCACCGTACAAGTGAGGTAATCCCAGGGGCGACCGAGTTCGCGCGTCGGCCCGTTCAGGGCCTGTCAGCTGGTCGTTCGGCGCCCGCTGAGGAGTCGGATCAGAGCCAGCAGGACGATGGCGCCGAGGAACGCGACGATGATGCTGCCGACAAAACCCACGCTCCCCTGGATGAAGGCGCCCGCGACGAGCCCGCCGATCAGGGCGCCGATCAGCCCTACGACCAGGTCGCCGATGATGCCAAAGCCATGGCCGCGGCTGACCTTGCCTGCCGCCCAGCCTGCGATCAACCCGACCAGGAGCCACGCAATGATGCCGCCGGGCGATAGAGCCATCGGTTCCTCCCGCAGCTGAAATCTGGTGGGCCCACGCCTTGCGGAGTGGACCCATCACTGAAACGCGTGGTCGCGTTCACTTCCCCACAAAAAAGAAGACCGGGCCCGCGCGGTGCGGACCCGGTCACGAACTACTGACTTACTTGCGGCGCCTCAGTCGGAGGCCGATGCCACCGAGTGCGACGAGGAGAGCGCCCAACGGAGCTCCCAGAAGTGGGAGTCCGGTGTTCGCGAGCGTAGTGCCCGCGCTGACGCCGCCCGTCCCTGTTGCGGTGGTGCCACTGACGCCACCTGCACCGCCCGTGCCGCCGCCGCCAGCCTGGGTGCTGGTTGCGCTCGGCGCGCCGGTGGTGTTGCCGCCGGAGCCGGTCGAGCCCTGGTTGGCCGAGGTTGCGCTCGGGCCGCCAGCGGTGTTGCCGCCGGAGCCGGTCGAGCCCAGGTTGGCCGAGGTAGCGCTCGGGGCGCCGGCGGTGTTGCCGCCGGAGCCGGTCGAGCCCTGGTTGGC
>VBFW01000226.1 GCA_005880525.1 Chloroflexota bacterium
TGCGACAGGCTGGCGAGCGCGACGTTGTTGTTGCTTACGCGCGTGCTCTTTGCCGCCTGCCCGGCTTGCACCGAGACTGCCAACACCAACAGCGCCGCCACTGCCAGCGCGAAGGTCCCCCTTCCGACGAACTTGCGAATCGAATGCATTCGTAGCCTCCTCGGTTGGCCCGCTAAGGCCTATTCACGGCAGACAACGCTGCCTTCGGGCATTGTGGTCGCTGGCGGCGGGAACATGGGTTCGGAATACCAGGTGCCGGTGCTCAGGTAGTGCTGACCATGAAAGTTGCTGTCATCGGGGCGGGGAACATCGGCGGCACAGTAGGCGGGGCGTGGGAAAAGGCAGGCCACGAGGTCACGTACGGCCTGCGCGACCCTTCGAAGAAAGACGGCGCAAAGCCGATCGACGCGGCCATCGCGGGCGCTGAGATCGTCCTGGTCGCGATTCCGGCGGCGGCCATGGTCGACTTCGTGTGCGAGCACAAGAAAGGACTCGACGGCAAGGTCCTCATCGACGCGACGAACAACTTCGGCGCGCCATCGATGAACTCCTGGCCGGACGTGTCGAAAATCGTCCCCAACGCGCATCTCTACCGCGCGTTCAACAGCCTCGGCGTGGACGTGTTCGCGAATCCGGAGCTGGGTGGCGAGAAGGCCGATCTTTTCTACGCCGGCCCGGATGGCGCCCCCAACGAGAAGGTCGAGCGCCTCATCGAAGACGCGGGCCTGCGGCCCATCCGCGTGGGCGGGACAGAGCAGGTCGACGTCGTCGACGGCGTCCTGCGCCTGTGGTTCACGCTGGCCCAATCCAGAGGCCGCCGCATCGCGTTCAAGCTGATCTCCGACTGAGCCTCGTCGTCCAACAGGGGTAGGGTTGGCTCATGAAGACGGCTGAAGGGGTATTCGAGTTCACCCGCTGGGAGGAATCCGCCTACAGCGAGCCGGACGTCGCGCCAAAGCTCACCCAGGCTCGCATCAGCAACGACTTCCACGGCGACATCGAGGGCGCGTCCGACCTGGTGTACGTGATGACCTACATCAGCGACGACATGGGCACGTTTGTCGGCTATGAGCAGGTCCGGGGCCGGCTGTCGGATCGCGACGGCAGCTTCGTGCTTCGTCACGATGGGACGTTCGCAGACGGCTCGGTGCGGGCTGCGCTCCGCATCGTCCCGGGCTCAGGGACTGCCGCCCTTGCCGGGATCAGTGGTGAGGGCGAGTACGTCGCCACGCATGGACAGAAGAAGAGCCCCTACTCGCTGCGGTGGCGCATCGACGGGATGGGTTCCACCGACTCCTAGCATCATGTTGCCGTGACCAGGAATCGCATCCTGCAGTACGCCGCGATCGGTGCCGGGGCGGCGGTGGTGCTCGGGATTGCGGTGGCCGCGTTCGTGTCGCTGAAGGTTCCTTTCGACACCACGCCAAGCGCCGGGCCCTCGACGGCGCCCTGCGAGCCGCTGCCGTGCGCGAACGTGCGCGGATACATCGTGTGGGTCAGCGACCTCAAGATCCAGGAGGGCCTCGTCACGATGAAGCTGACATTCCGCAACTCCAGCTCATCGACCCACGCGGCGCCTGAGGATTTCACGCTGATCGACAGCCAGAAGAACGAGCACCGACCTGTCTACTTTGCGCCCGACTGCGCGCAGTGGCCGCGCAGCGAGTTCAACAATGGCGCGAGCTTCGGGCCGGTGCCTGAATGCTTTCGTGCGTCCAGCACCTCGCCGCCGCTGGGCCTGCGCTGGACACCGGACTTCGGCCCGGTGTGCTGCGAGACCGTTATCGGGCTGGCCTAGGCCTCACCAGAACGCGCCGTCGCCGAGCAGGACATAGAGGATCGGGCCGATGCCCCATACGAACGTGACGATGATCCAGATCACCTTTTTCGCGCCGCTCATGTCGGTGCGATTGACGATGTTGATCACGCACAGGACCCAGGCGATTGGGTGAAGAAAGATCGCGAGGAGGATCTCGACGATGAGCTTGATCACCCCTCTATTCTCTCACTTGTCTTGATCACACTAGGCAAGGCGGCCTGCGTTGTGTTATTGACACTACATGCCGGCCGCGAAGCGCACTTCTGACAGCAACCTGGCTGCCCGCGAGCTGGGCTTCCTCGTTCGCCTGGCGCAAGCCGCCGCCTCCACGCAGAAGCCGGACGAGCTGCTGGCGCTGATCATTCGCGAGACCACCACTGCGATGGGCACTGACGTGTGCTCGCTCTACCTGCTAATGCCGTCAGGTCGCGAGCTGCTGCTGACCGCCACCAACGGCCTGAACGAAAACATGGTCGGCAAGGTGAAGATGAAGGTGGGGGAGGGCATCACGGGCTTTGTCGCCGAGAGCCGCTCGCCGGCGGTGGTGGCCGATGTGAGCCGCGACCCGCACTGGAAGTGGGTGCCGGGACTGGACGAGGACCGGTTCCACTCGATGCTGTCGGTGCCCATCGAGTCGGGACCACGCCTGGTCGGGGTGCTTAATGCGCAGGCCGCAGAGCTGCGCGAGTTCAGTGCCGGCGACATCGACTTCCTGCGCGCGATCGCGGGCCAGGTCGCCGGAATCCTCGAGCGCAGCGAGCTGCAGCGGCGGCTGGAGGCGCAGCTTTCGGAGATCCAGATGTCGCACGACATCCATGAGCGGTTCACGAAGCTCTCACTCGAAGGCGCGGGCATCAGGTCCATCCTCGAGGCGGTCGGCGCGCTTGCCGGCGGACCCGCGGCGTTGTACTCGCCCGACGGCCATCGGGTGCGTGGCGTGGGGGTGCCGTCGGACGGGATGCCGCCTCGCCTCCACGTGCCGGGCGCCGTGTCGCAAGCCGGTGCACGCGAGGTTCGAATCAGCGCCGGGCGACCGGCGCGTCCGATCGACCTGGTGCCGGTGCGCGCGGGCGCGGACGTGCTTGGGCTGCTGGCGGTCGGGCTCGATGCTCGGGCCGCCGACAGCCAGGGCCGGGTCCGCGCGCTCGAGCACGGCTCGACGGTCCTGGCGCTAGAGATGTCCAAGGAGCGGGCCGCGGCCGAGGTCGAGCGCCGGCTGCGGGGAGACCTCGTGGAGGAGATGCTGGCCGGCGGGCTCGAGGGCGATGAGGCCGAGCGCATCGCCCGCCAGGCTGAGCGGCTCGGTCATCGCCTGCCGCATCGGGCGTGGGTCGTCGTGCTCGAGCCCGACGATGACGAGACCGAGGCCGCCGTCCTGACCCAAGGCGACCGCCTCGACGGGGCGTTGAGCGGGCTCATTCGCTCGCGCATGCCCGATGCGCTGGCCCTGGTGCGCACGGCGTCTGCGGTATTCCTCGTACCGGACGAGGTCGCGCCAGACCTGGCGGCCTGCGAGAAGCTGGCCGGACAGATCCTGGCCGCCGCCACCCCGGTCATGAAGCCGGGCACGGCGTCGGTTGGCATCGGCAACGTCGCCAACTCAGTAGCCGAGCTGGCGCGGTCACACGTGGAGGCGCGCCAGGCGCTTCGCCTCACGCGGCGCGCGGGCGGCCGCGGGCGCGTGGCCTCGTATCGCTCGCTTGGCGCTTTCCGGCTGCTGCTCGAGGTGCAAAGCCCCGAGGCGCTGCGCCGATTCGTGGAGGAGCTGCTCGGTCCGCTGCTGCAGTACGCGCAATCGCGCGACACGCCGCTGCTGGAAACGCTCGAGGCGCTGTCTGCGAAACGGTGGATCCGCCGCGCGGCGGCGCGCCAGCTCGGCATCCACATCAACTCGATGAGCTATCGGGTCGAGCGCATCCAGTCGCTCACGGGCCTTTCGCTCGACGACCCGGAGACGCGCGTGGCGATCAGCATCGCGCTGCGCGCCCGGGCGATGCTGGGCATGTAGTCCAGTCCCTCTTCTGTATACAAACGCGGCTTTCAACGGCCCGCGAACCCGCGTTTGTATACAAATCGCGAAAAAGAAGGAGCCCCGCCTGTTACGGCAGGGCTCCTCCTAGAGGGTGTGAGTTCTTTTAGACGTCCGAGTAGAGCATGAACTCCCACGGGTGAGGCCTCAGCGCGACCTGCTCGACCTCGCGCTTGCGCTTGAAGTCGATCCAGGTCTCGATCACGTCCGCCGTGAAGACGCCGCCCTCGGTCAGGAACGCGTGGTCCTTCTCGAGCGCGTCCAGCGACTCGGCCAGGGAGCCGGGAACCGACTTGATCCGCGACTTCTCCTCGCCCTCGAGCTCGTAGATGTCCTTGTCCACCGGCTCGGGCGGCAGGATCTTGTGCTTGATGCCGTCGAGGCCGGCCATCAGGCAGGCCGCGAACGCCAGGTACGGGTTGGCGGCAGGGTCCGGCGACCGGAACTCGACGCGCTTCGTCTTCGGGTTCGTCGAGTACATCGGGATGCGCACGCACGCCGAGCGGTTGCGCTTCGAGTAGACGAGGTTGATCGGCGCCTCGTAGCCCGGCACAAGCCGGCGGTACGAGTTGGTCGTCGGCGCGCAGATGCCGAGCAGCGCCGGCGCGTGCTTCAGCAGGCCGCCGATGTAGTAGATCGCGGTCTGGCTCAGCCCTGCGTATCCGGACTTGTCGGCGAACAGGTTCTCGCCGTCCTTCCAAAGGCTCTGGTGCACGTGCATGCCCGATCCGTTGTCCTGGAAAAGCGGCTTCGGCATGAAGGTCGCGACGTAGCCGTGCTGCGCGGCCACGTTCTTGATCACGTACTTGTAGACCATCATCTTGTCGCCCATCTTGGTGAGCGAGTCGAAGCGCAGATCGATCTCGGCCTGGCCGGCGGTGCCGACCTCGTGGTGCTGCACCTCGACCTGCACGCCGGCCTCGATCAGCTTGAGCATGATCTCGGACCGCAGGTCCTGCAGCTTGTCTGTCGGCGGCACGGGGAAGTAGCCCTCTTTGTGCCGCGGCCGGAAGGCAAGGTTGGGCTCCGAGTTGCGACCCGAGTTCCAGATGCCTTCCTCGCTGTCGATGTAGTAGTAACCGCTGTGCGCGTTCTGATCGAATCGAAGCGAGTTGAAGAGGTAGAACTCCGCCTCTGGTCCCCAGTAGCTGACGTCGGCGATGCCCGAGCGGCGCAGGTGCTCCTCCGCCTTCTTAGCGATCAGCCGCGCGTCGCGGCTGTACGGCTCGCGCGTGATGGGGTCGATGACGTCGCAGATGAGAAAGAGCGTCTTGTGCGAGAGGACCGGGTCGATGGTCGCGGAGTCGGGGTCCGGGATGAGGAGCATGTCGCTCTCATCGATGGACTGGAACCCGCGGATGCTGGAGCCGTCAAAGCCGAGTCCCTCCGAGAAGCTGCCCTCATCGAGCTCGCCGAGCGGAAGGCTGAAGTGCTGCCATGTGCCGGGCAGGTCGACGAACCGTACGTCGACCACCTCTACGCCCTCGGCCTTGGCGCGCTCCAGCACCTCGCGCGGGCTGGTCTTGCTTCCGGACTTGGTCACGATCGCCATAAACACACCCTCCTGGATCTTTGGGATTTGGATTTGACGGGCCCCACAGTGATCGTAGGAACGGGCGCGCCCAGGTTCACGGTGAGCTAGGTACGAATCGGCAGCCTCGACTTACGTGTGGTCCACACGACTGAAGATATCCACAGGCGCCTGCCAATCGTGCTCCTCGCACTAACTCGCCTCGTGGCAGTTCGTCTTAGCCACACGTTTTGGAGCGGCCTGACGGCGCCATAGGCTGGGCTTCGAGCCGGCGGATTACCACCAGTGGAGGGGACTTTGCCCAGGTCTTCGATCGCGTTCAAGAAAGCGTTGATGAAGCGGAAGCTCATCTTGCTGCTGGCAGCCGCGGTGACCATGGCCGCGGCGTTGGTACCCATCGCGGTGATGGCCGACGACCAGACGGCCACGCAGGCCGCGGGGATCGCCGCCGACACCGTCTGGGTGATCGTCACCGGCTGTTTGGTGATGTTCATGCAGGCCGGCTTCGCGATGCTCGAGGTCGGCTACAGCCGCATGAAAAACGTCGGCACCATCGTCGCCAAGGTCGTCACCAACCTGAGCGTCAGCTCCATCGCCTACTGGGCAGTGGGCTTCGGCTTCGCGTTCGGCGCCGGCGGCTGGTTCGCCTTCCTCGGCGGCAGCGGCTTCTTCCCGACGTTCAGCCCGGGCTCGCAGCTGCACCTGCCGGCCATCGACGCCAGCACCGCGACGGCGTCGGCGAAGTGGTTCTTCGAGTTCGTCTTCTGCGCCGTGTCGCTCGCGATCGTGTGGGGCACGATGATCGAGCGCACGAAGTTCATCGTGTACATCCTGTTCGGAATCCCGTTCGCCGCCTTCATCTATCCGCTCATCAGCCATCAGCTGTTCGGCGGCGGATTCCTCGAGGCCAACCTCGGCGCGCAGGACTTCGCGGGCTCGACGGTCGTGCACCTCACCGGCGCCACGGCGGGCTTTGCCGGCCTTCTTCTGCTCGGCCCCCGCATCGGCAAGTACGAGAAGGGTCGGCCCAACGCAATCCCCGGACACAACATGCCGCTCGCGCAGCTCGGCGTGCTGATCCTGTGGTTCGGCTGGTTCGGATTCAACCCTGGATCGACGCTCAACGCGACCAACCTTCACTTCGCCGATGTGGTCGTGGTCACCAACCTCGCCGCGGCGGCAGGCGCCGTGGTCGCGCTGGCGACGGTTTTCGCGATCACCAAAACGATGGACGTGGGCATGATCGGCAACGGTGCCATCGCGGCGCTCGTCGCAATCACAGCTCCGTCGGGTTACGTCGAGCCGTGGGCCGCGATCGTCATCGGTGCGGTCGCCGGCGTGATCGTGGTGGTCGGCGTGCTCGCCATCGACAAGTACCTGGACGACCCCGTCGGCGCTCTGCCGGCGCACGGGCTGGCCGGCATCTGGGGCACGCTCAGCTGCGGTCTGTTCACGGTGCCCGCGCTGGCGAAGTTCAACGGCGTGGGCGGGGGCGGGCTGTTCTACACCGGCAGCTTCCACCAGCTCGGCGCTCAGGCGATCGCGGTGGCTGCCTCATTCCTCGCTGTTTTCGCGATGAGCTACGGCCTGTTCTGGGTCATCAAGAAGACCGTCGGCCTCCGAGTGTCGACGCGCGAGGAGCTCGAAGGCCTCGACATCAGCGAGCACGGCATGTGGGGCTACCCTGAATCGTTTATGCCGGTGCCCGGCGGCGTCTACCGGCCGCCCGACACGCCGACCGTCAACCCGCACCGGTCGCCTGAAGCGGTGGGCGGCACCGCCCGGGCGGAGGGATCACCCGCATGAAGATGGTCGTCGCGATAATCCGTCACGAAAAGCTCCAGGAGGTCCAGGACGTGCTGGACGAGTGCGGCGTGTCGGGCGTCACCGTGACCGAGGTCAAAGGATGCGGCGCCCAGCGTGGCTACACCGAGAAATATCGGGGCACGGCGGTGCACATCTCGTTGCGGCCGCGGCTCAAGGTCGAAGCCGTGATGCAGTCGGAGATCGTCAACACAGTGGTGGACAAAATCGCCGTGGCAGCTCGGGCCGACAACGGCGGCGAGGTGGGCGACGGCAAGATCTTCGTGATCGGTGTCGAGGACGCGGTGCGGATCCGCACCGGCGAGCACGGCCCGGAAACCGTTCGTCATGCCGCCCGTGCGATGTGGGGGCACTAACAGAAAAAGAAAAGGCGCCCGGTCGAACCGGGCGCCTTAATCGCCGAGCTTGATTAGGCTTCCTTGGCGGCAGACCGGACAGCCACCGGCGCTGGGACGTTGCGGTCGATCCAGGCTTTGATCGGGGCTTTGCCACCCGGGTAGCCGACCAGACGGTCGACGAGCTTGCCTTCGCGGAACAGGCCGAGCGTCGGGATGCCCATCACGCCGTAGCGGATGGCGATCTCCTGGTTGACGTCGACGTCGAGCTTGCCGACGGTCACCTTGCCGGCGTACTCGCCCGCAAGCTGCTCGACAACCGGCGCCATCATGTGGCACGGGCCACACCAGTCGGCGTAGAAATCGACAACGACCGGTTCCTTTGCGTTCAGCACATTGGCCTCGAACGTCTGGCCGTCGAAGTGCTTCATGTTGTTCATGTCACATCTAAGCCTGCCCCTCCAGGCGTTATTCCTAACCCCTGACAGGGGAGAATCAGGCCATGGCGACCCTGGCGGCCACCCGGCAGATGTCGACCTTCGAGGTGGCGCTTCGCACCTTCGGCGCTCGCCTG
>VBFW01000364.1 GCA_005880525.1 Chloroflexota bacterium
CGGCGCCATGTACGCAGGCGTGCCCGTGGTCACGCCGGTCAGCGACGCGATCGACGACGACTGCATCAGCTTCACGAGGCCGAAGTCGGCGAGGATGGGCGTGTCCTCGGGGCCCAGGAGGACGTTGGCCGGCTTTACATCGCGGTGGACGATGCCGTGCGAGTGCGCGTAGTCAAGCGCCTCGCCGATGCCCTGGAGGTAGCGCAGCGCCGAGTCCTGGTCGACCGGTGCCTGCTTCATGTGCGCCGAAAGGCTGCCGCCCTCGACGTACTCGACGACCATGTACGGCGTTCTCTCGAACTCGCCGAAGTCGAACACGTTCAAGACGTTCGGATGGCGCATATGCGCGATCGCCTGCGCCTCGCGCCGGAACCGTGCATTCGAGTCGGGGTCGGTGGCCAGGCCCTGCAGCACCTTGACCGCAGCGACCCGTTCCAGCTCGGCGTGGTAGGCGCGGTACACCACGCCCATGGCGCCCTGGCCGATGAAATCCTGGACTACATAGGAACCCAGCCTGGTTCCCGGACCGATGGACACGGGGCCTGATTATGCGGACGCCATGCCGCGATCCAGCCTCATTGAGGGTCCCTTAACAAGCTCGTGCGTCACTTAACAACCCAGGTCACTGATTGCTCCGATTCCCTAACGACGCAGATCGGCCTCGGGCTCGTTAGGCAACCACGCAAGCGCTGACGACGGATCGGCGAGGGTCGTCGGCCGCCGGTGGAGGATGCGCCTGGAGAAGCACCGCCGGCGTTTCCAACGCGGCCGTCGTTTCAATCTGGAGATTCGTCGCAAGGGGGCACGAGCCGCCCCAGCAGATCCGAAGCGTGTGGTCGCCGCCGTCGATGTCGACAGGAATCACGACCTGCCGGGTCGCCCGGCCGATCGCATCCGCGCGGAAGGAGTAGATGTACGGATTGCTCAGAATCCAGACTTCGGCGAGCTGGTAGGGCGGCAGGTGATCGGCGGTCACGGTGATCCGTTGGCCCGGGCTGACCACATAGCTGGACAGCGTCAGGGTTGGCGGCTGGGTGAGCAAGTAGGCGGCGGAGCCCGCAATCAACGCAAGAATCAGCACGATGGCGCCGACGACCATGGCGAGCCGCCAGGGGAAGCGCCGTGACGCTGAGTGGCCCGGGACAACCGTGCCTTTCCACGTGACCACCGGAAACGGCAGCGCCGGATCCGGCCCGCGGATGGAACCGGCCGCCTCATCGGCGGCCATCACAGCCGTCATGTCGGCTGCGGGGCGCTTCGGTCGGGGGATTGACGAGGGTTTCGGCGCCTGCGGCGCCGGTGGCGCGAACGCGACGGTCCGCTCTGCGGCAGCCGAGGGAGGGTTCAACGCGTTCTCGAGGGCGGCGACGAAGTCGTGACACCGCTCCCACCGCGCGGCCGGTTCCTTCGACATGCCGCGCATGATCACGGCGTCGACCTTTCGCGGAAGCTTGTGATCGAGCATGCTGGGCGGCGCGGGTTCTTTGTGAACCTGCGCGTACAGCACCTCCATCACCCCGCCCTCCTCGAACGGGAGCGTCCCGGTCAACATCTCGTACGCCATGACCGCCAACGAATAGCGGTCGGCCGCGGGGCCGACATGGCTGCCCGTGACCTGCTCGGGCGCCATGTATGCGGGAGTGCCGGTGGTGACGCCGGTCAGCGACTTGATAGACGACGACTCCATCAGCTTGGCGAGGCCGAAGTCCGCGAGGATCGGGTTGTCGTCGGGGCCGAGCAGGACGTTCGCCGGCTTCACGTCTCGGTGGACGATGCCGAGCTTGTGCGCGTAGTCCAGCGCGTCGCCGATGCCGCGGAGAAATGCGATGGCCGCGTCGCGGTCAAGCGGGCCATTTTTGACGCGCGGAGACAGGCTGCCGCCTTCGACGTACTCCACGATCATGTACGGCGTCCCTTCGAACTCGCCGAAGTCGAAGACGTTGAGGACGTTCGGATGGCGCATGCGCGCGATGGCCTGCGCTTCGCGCCGAAACCGCGCCGTCGAGTCGACATCCCCACCGAGTCCCTGCAGGACCTTCACCGCCGCGGTCCGTTCCAGCTGGGCGTGATAGGCGCGATAGACGACGCCCATTGCGCCCTGGCCGACGAACTCCTCGACGACGTAGGACCCCAACCTGGTTCCCGGGGCGATTGGCACGGCCCCAGATTATGCGCCGACGGGGGTCTGGATGTGAGCAATCACGTCATCACTCACGCCCTTGGCGCGCAGGCCGTCGAGGTGATGGCCGGTGTGCCTCCGGCTGCCGACCAGTCCGACGAACTTCGGCTCGAGCGGAAGGATGGTCTCGAGCGCGGCGACGATGTCAAAGGCGTCGTGGTCCGTGTGAACCGCGTACAGGTCGGGCCCGAGCAGGGGAGGGAGCTCGCCGAGCGATGTGACCGCCCCTGGCCACACCTGGCCCTTGAGCCGCTCGGGTCGAGTCTCCACCAGGATCGCGCGGAAGCCCAGCTCGGGAGCCCACGCCATGATCGCGCGCGCGACAGGCGTGGCCCCGAAGACGACCAAGGTCGGCACCGGTGTGTGCGGCTCCAGGTACGCATCGATGGAGCCGAGATCGTGTTGATACGTCCGCAGCTGCGGCGCGCCGGAATCGGCGATCGCCGCGGCGTCTTTCAGCGCCGCCGAGTCGAACTCGCTGCAACCGAGCGTGCCGGCCAGCGTCGCCGTGCGAGTCATGAGCAGCTTTGCGCCGGCGCGAGACGGCGGCTTGCCGTCGAGCTTGATCACGGTAGCGAGAACGACCTCCTCGCCGCGGGCCAGCCGCTGGGCGAACTCCTCCTCGACGCTAGGCATGCGCCGGGGTGCGGACGAGCACCGCAGTAAGGATCGCGCGCGCGCGCGTGACCTCTGGGTCGGTGGTCGGGTAGCCGGTGGTGAGGCGAAGACTGCCCAACGCCTCGTCGAGTGACAGTCCCATGGCCAGCAGGACGTGCGAGGGGTCCAGCGATCCAGAGGCGCAGGCGGACCCGCTCGAGGCGGCGATCCCGGCCATGTCGAGAGCTAGCAGCATGTCCTCGCCGCGGCGTCTTGCGAACGTGGCCGTCGCGTAGTTGGGTAGGCGCTTTGCGCCGCCGGTGAGGCGGCCGCCGAGCTCCTCGAGCGTTTCACGGAGCTCGGCCGACTGCGGTGCCGCCGTCGTTGATCGTGCCGCACGATCCCTGGTGCTAACCGTCACTGCGGTCGCGATCGCAACCGCTGCCGCTACGTCCTCTCGGCCGGCGCGGCGGCCCCATTCCTGAGGCCCGCCGTGGAGCTGCGGATCGATGCGTACTCCGTCGCGCACAAACAGCGCTCCGCCTCGGCCGGCGCCGAGCTTGTGACCACTCAGCGAAACGAGGTCGGCGCCCCTGGGGATGTCGATCCACCTCGGGCCGGCGCAGGCGTCGACGTGAACGAGCGCACCGATCTCATGCGCGCGCTTGATGGCCTCGGCGACGGGCTGGATCGTCCCTACCTCGTTGTTGGCGAGCCCGATCGAGATCAATCCGACGCCGCTCTTGATCGCGTCGAGGTCGATCGTCGCGTTGTGGTCGGTCGGTCCGATCGTGACCGCATGTCCTGCGCCCTGGAGATTCCGCGCGGCGGCGATGACGGACTGATGCTCGGCCGCCCATGTGAGGATGGCCGCTTGAGTCGGGAGCCGATGCGCTGCGCCGAGGATCGCGAGGTTGACGGCCTCGGTGCCGGAGGCGGTGAAAGTGATCTCGGTGCGGGTGGCGTTCAGCGCGGCGGCGAGATGGTCGCGGGCTGCGTCGAGCGCGGCTCGGGCCGCCCGGCCTTCGGCATGGAGGCTCGACGGGTTCCCGCCGGGGACGTTGCGCAGCGCCTCGGCAACTTCTGGGAGTGTCGGGGCGGCGCCGGCGTCGTCGAGGTACACCCTGTCCGGGGCCTTCCCCAAGCGCGCCTCTACCGGCTGTGGTCGGGCTGGTGCAGCAGGTCCTTCAGCGTGCCCTGGAACGACTTGAGGTAGAGGTGGACGT
>VBFW01000365.1 GCA_005880525.1 Chloroflexota bacterium
TACTTCGACCAGACATACGCACCGGGCGCGCGCCGAGTCGAACAGCTACGCCTATTGCCCGACTGGGGAGGCTAAAAGGCGCGGGTGAGGACAGGCGTCCTCCCCCGCGGAACCCCCGCCTCTCCTCGGCCACGCTCGGAGACCTGCGTGACACGCTGGGTGACGGCCGGAGTAAATCCGGCCTTAGGCTCCACTCTTCTTTTTCCTAGCCTTCTAAGGCAGCGATACCGCGGCGTTCGCGGTGGTTTGCGATCGCGGAGCGGTACAGCTGCAGGTACTTCTGCGCGGACCTGGACCACGACACGTCCTCGCTCATCGCGCGCCGGACGAGCCATGACCACACCGAGTGGTGCCGGTACGTCTCCCACGCGCGCACGACCGCAGCGAAGAACTGCCAGGGGTCATAGGCCTCGAAGCTGAACCCGTTGCCCATCGACGCCACCGGGTCGAAGTCCTTGATCGTGTCCGCCAGCCCACCCGTCGCGCGCACGATCGGCACGGTGCCGTACCGCAGAGCGATCAGCTGCGCCAGACCGCACGGCTCGAAGCGCGACGGCATCCAAAGCATGTCGGCCCCGGCGTAGATGCGCTGCGCCAGAGCCGGATCGAAACCGATGACCGCCGCCACCGTGCCCGGCTTCTCCGACGCCACCCGCCGGAACAGATCCTCGTACCGCCTGTCGCCGGTGCCGATGACCACGATCTGCAGCCCCAGGCCGAGAATCGCCGGCAGCGCCTGCTCGACCAGGTCCAGCCCCTTCACGTCGTAGAACCGCGACACGATCGCGCACAGGGGCCTGTCGACGCGCTCGAGACCGAGCTCGGTGCGCAGCTCGGCGCGGTCCAGCGCCTTGGCCTCGGGCGCCGTCGCCGAGTAGTGGTGCGGGATGTACGGATCGCGGCCCGGATCGAACTGCTCGTAGTCGATCCCGTTGACGATCCCGTACAGCTTGTGCACGTTGGCGCGCAGCACCTCGTCCAGCCCCTCGCCGAACTCGGGGCGCTGGATCTCCGCGGCGTACCGCTCGCTGACTGTGTTGACCACGTCCGCGAAATGGATGCCGCGACCCAGCAGGTTCACCACGTCGTCGAGCCCCGGGATGCCGACCCGCATCAGGCCCCACTTCTCCAGGCCTGCAAGCGTCAGGGCGCCGAAGCCGTACACGCCCTGCGCCGACAGGTTGTGAATCGTGAGGGCGGTCGCTATGTCGGACAGGGGCCCGTCGGCGTACAGCCGGTCGAGCAAGTTGGGCACGAGCGCACCCTGCCAGTCGTGGAGGTGGATGACGTCGGGGCGAAAGTCCAGCGGACCGAGCATCTCCAGCAGAGCCCGCGCGAAGAAGATGAACCGCGCGTCGTCGTCGCCGAAGCCGTACATGCTGTCGCGGTCGAATAGCGGCGGGCAATCGACGAAGTAGACGGGCATGTCGTTGATGCGGCCCTCGTAGATCGTGGCCTCGACCGGCTGCGTGCCCAGCGGCACCTGCAGGCCGCGAACCACCGGCACCAGGCCGTGCTGCGCGATGTCGATCTGCCGGTAGCGCGGCAGCACCGCCCGAACGTCGTGGCCCAGCCGCCTCAGCTCCTTGGACAGCGACGCGGCCACATCCGCGATGCCGCCCATCTTCGCGAACGGGGCGAGCTCCGCTGCCGCAAAGCTCGACCGGGTCGCCGGCGCCGCGGCCCAGCTGCGCGAACGGCACAGATAAGAAGAAGGGATCCTGAGCGTCCCACTCAGACTCGGGCAGCGCCGCCTGCGGCGGGTCCCCCACGCGGGCCAGGGTCACGTGCCCGCCTCCCGATGCTCGCGGCTCGATCCGGATCACGTATGCCGGCTCGAATCCGAACTCGGCGGCCGCGGCCGGAGGCAGGGGCAGGTCGATCGATCCCTTCTGGCCATCCGGGCTTGTCAGGCCCGAGCAGTACAGCCACAGGGTGATGTTCTGGGCGGCCAGGTCGGCGGCGGAGCGCGGGGTGTCGATGCGGACATAGAGCCGCTCGGCGTCGTTGCCGTAGAACACGCGCTCCACCACGCCGGCAGGCCGATGCAGGGCCCCGAACCCGGAGCCCACCTGGTAGAAGCCCGCCTTCGACCAGGCCGCGTCCTTGCGCGAGGCCGGGCGAATCTCGGCCTGGGGCAGGCCGCGCTCCGGCGTCGGCGCCTTCTGGAGGATCGGCTGGAACAGCCGCGCGGGGGCGCGCTGCCCCATCACCTTGTAGACGTTGCGCAGGTGCAGCCGGAACTGGTTGTCCCAGATCTGGTCCATGCCCGAGTCGTGCTTCCGGCTGAACCACCAGAACCAGTCGCTGCCCTCGGTGATGAGGATCTCGCGCCAGGCGTTCATCGCCTGGCCCGACTCGTGCGGGCGCTGCCGCGACTGCTCCTCGAGCCACGTGCGCGTGTCGGCCAGCAGGTCCCATGCAGTGTTGTGGTCGGGGTCGCCGATCCAGGTGTCGAGGCTGGCGCCGATCCAGCTGCCGGTGTGCAGGCGGTGCAGCTGCTGCTGGGGCGGATGCTCCTTCAGGAAGTCGCCCACCGTGGTGGTGACGATGTCCGGGGCCGCCGCCTCGAGCTCCCCGTACAGTGCGTTAAGGAAGTCGTGGCCGTCGCGCGGGTAGAACTCCCACGCGTTCTCGCCATCCAGGGCGATGACCGCGAGGTAGTCGTCATCGTTCTGCTGCTCGCGGATGCGCCGCAGGCGCGCCATCAGGTCTCGCGCCGCGTCGGTCGACGACATGCGCTGGTAGTCGAAGCCGATCAGGTTCGAGAGCGACGAGTCCCTGAAGACCATCGCCACCGACTGGCCCTCGCGGTCGATGCGGTACGGCCGGTAAAGCTGCGCCGGCACGTTCACCCGGCCCTCCGGGTCGCGCCAGATGTGCGCGTCGATGGAGCGGGCCAGCACCTCTTCGTCGCTGATCATCCAGTCGATGCCGGCGCGCACCGCCAGCCCGGCCACACTCTCGCCGACCGCCATCTCCGACGGCCACATCCCACCTGGCCGCCGGCCGATCAGGCGCTCGAACAGCCCCTGCCCCAGCTCGATCTGCCGCTCCGCGTCCTCGCGGTGCGAGAAGTGCCGCTCGGGGAGCTTGATCTGCGGGTTCGCCGTGCGCGCCGCGTCGACATGGCACAGCAGCGGCAGGATCGGGTGGTAATAAGGAGAGAAGGTCAGCTCGGCCTGCCCCCGGTCGGCCAGCTCCCTGTACTTCGGGATGACCTTGGTCATGACCTCGGCCTGGGCTTCGAACAGCGGCTCTTTGTCCCTCTCCGTGAAGTCGCGATCCTTCCGCTTAAGCTCGGACAGGCGCGGATCGGAATCGACCCATACCGGGTCGCACCACGCGAGGTTGAACCAGACCTGGAGGTCGCGGATCTCCTGGGTGCTGAACTGCTGGTCGAGCGAGCGAGAGGCAAGCTCGAGATAGCGCGGCGACTGCTGCACGCGTAGCGCTCGCGGCGACTCGCGCATCCACCGCAGCAGGAACGTTTGCTCTTCGGCCGACAGCTCGCCCGCATCGCGGCTGC
>VBFW01000227.1 GCA_005880525.1 Chloroflexota bacterium
TGGACGACTTCCGCGTCTACTATGGACGACTTCCGCGTCTACTACTACACGGCCCGGTTGGGAATCGAGCAGGGCTGGAACCAGATCTACAACCAGGACGCATTGCGGGCCCTGATGGCCAAGCACTTCACCGGCCAGCTGGCGCTGATCGATGGAGGCCATACCTTTCCCAATCCGCCGCCACTCGCGTGGATGATCGCCCCACTCACCGTTCTGCCGTTCGGGCCGGCCTATGCGATCTGGTCGTTGGTCGGGCTCGCATCGGTAGTGGTCGCGTGGGCGATCGCGGCGCCCTTCAGCGGGCTTGGGCGCGTCGCGCTTTTACTGACCGCCGTCGCCCTCTGGCCCGTCCACTACTCCCTCGTCTTCGGCCAGCCGACGCCCGAGGTCATCGCGCTGGCAGCCGCGGCGTGGTGGTTCCTGGAACGGGATCGCGTGGCGCTGGCGGGAATCGCGCTCGCGCTGGCGACGGGCCTGAAGCCGCAGGACGTGGTCCTGGTTCCGTTCGCGCTGTTGCTGACCGGTCGGGCGCGAGTGTTCGTGTGGTGGGCTGGCGGCTGTGTCGTGCTGGGGCTGATCTTCTTCGCGTCGCTGGGCGTTCAGGGCGTCGTCGACTTCTGGAACACCAATGTCGTGGTCGAGAGCTACCCCGGGCACAAGATCATGACGCTGGCCTCGCTGTTCGGTCCCGGTCTGCCTGCATACGCGCTCGAGGGCGGTTCAGCCGCGCTCGCCCTCTACGGCGCGTGGCGCCACCGCTCACGACTCAAGCTGGTGATCGCGTTGGGCCTGCTCGGATCGGTGATGTCAGCGGTCCACGCACACGAATCCGACTACTGCATGGTGCTGCTGGCAGCCTGGCTGGTGCTCGCCACTCCGACCTCGGCCGCGGCTCGCTTCTGGCTGCTGCCAGGAGTGCTCGCCGGGTCAGGGTGCGATTCAGCGGACCGGGGGCGGGGAAGTGGAAGTCTGACTTGTCGGATCGAAGGCCGGGGATGAGCCGCCGGGTCAGGCGGATGCCTGCGATCGGCGGGAACAGCAGCGTGTTGAAGAACGTGAGGCGGCGCACGACCAGCCCGGCGGCCTCAACGCGCTCCCGCAGCAGCCTGGCCGAGTAACGGCGGTGATGCATGCTCACCTCGTCCTGCGCTCCCCATAGGAACCTGTAGGCCGGCACTGAGACCAGGAGGTGGCCGCCCGGGCGGATCACCCTGGTCACCTCGGCCAGCGTCGCGCGCTCATCGGCGATGTGCTCGAGCACGTCGAGCATGGTGGCCACGTCGACGCTCTCATCCGGAAACGGCAGGTGCTCCCCAGACGCCTGGGCCACGACGTCAAGCCCTCGCTCGAGGCAGTAACCGACGGCTTCGTGATCCACGTCGACGCCGTACGCGCAGCCGTAGCGCGCCAGGCTCGCCACCATGGTTCCGGTTCCGCAGCCCACATCCAGCAACCGCAGGGGCGGCGACCCGTTGCCCGACTTAGGCAGGTGGTCGTCCAGAACCCTGAGGATGATCTGCCGCCTGCCGAGGAACCACCAATGGCGATCCTCGATCTGCCGGTACTCGCGATAGAACTCGCGCTTCAGGTCAGTCTCGTGCCGGCTTGAATTCGGTCACCTCGCTGCGCGAGGGAGCGGTGACGCGGAGTCGATCGAACTCCTTCCGGCTCGGGAAATAGATGCGCCGCCACATGCTGAACACGGTCGCCAGCGTGCGTGGGATGTCCGAGGGCCGGACCGTCGTCTCTCCGGCCATTCGCGGATAGTGGCGCACGCCCTTCTCGGCGATGCGGAAGTTCCACTTGCGCGCCTTCGCGAGCAGCTCGGTGTTGACGAAGAAGTTGTCGCACTCGATGCTCACCTGCTGGACGACCTCGCGCCGCATCAGCTTGAAAGCGCAGTCGACGTCGCGGACGCGCAGGCGAAACAGCACGCCGACCAGGCGGTTGTAGATCCACGAGAGCATGCACCGGAGCACGGTGTCGTAGCGGTAGACGCGAAAGCCCGTGACCATCTCGTACTCGTCCATTAGTGGCAGGAAGTACTCGAGCTCCGAGACGTCGAACTGATTGTCGGAGTCGGTGAAAAACACGAAGTCGTACCGGGCGCTCGTGACTCCGGTCCGCAGCGCCGCGCCGTAGCCGCGATTGGTGTGATGCGACAGCAGCCGGACCTTGTTCTGGCTGTGCCGGACCAGACCCTCGACGACGCCACGAGTTCCATCGGAGCTGCCATCGTCCACGACGATCACCTCGTACTGCTTGGCGAGGCGGGAGGCGACGGCCACGCACTGCTCGACAGAGCGCTCGATGTTGGCCTCCTCGTTGTAGGCGGGAAGCACTATCGAGAGGCTGGCAACCGGTGTGCTGCGGGCGCGCCGGTTCACGGCCGAAGTATATGTTCGGGGTCCTGTCCCTCCCCACCGTGTGGGGTTTAGGTTTGACCTTCTGGCGCCCGCTCTGATAGGTTTGGGCCTCGCGAAACTGGGGCGCGAGAACGAAAGCCTGGGGGTAGGCATTGAGTCTCGATCGCTATGTGACCCATGGCGTGTTGCTGTTGGTGGCCGCCGTGATCTCGGGCTACGCCTTCTCGGTTCAGCTGGCGCCGCGCGCGGGCGCCCTGGATGCCGCCGCCGCCGGACCGGTCACCGCGGGCGGCGACGCCTGGTACGGCCGTGACAGCAGCATCATCAAGCCCGTCTACATCCCCACTGCGGCGCTGCCGAACCGGGCCCCGCTGATCTACACGGTCGCGGCCGGCGACACGCTCGAATCGATCGCGAAAGACCTGAAGATTCCGTTCCGCGAGATCACGTGGTCGAATCCCGGATTGCGTCTCCCTCTCAAGACGGGCCAGGTCCTGCGCATCCCGCCAGTGGGCGTCTCGGGGTTCGTCGTCGTGGTGCGGAAGGGTGACACCCTCGCGAGTCTGGCCAGCGCCCACGGCGTCGATCCGATGGCGATCGTCGACTTCAACCGCATCCGCGGCCAGCTCACACCCGGCGCGATGCTTGTTGTTCCGGTCGATCCCGCCCTGGGTCCGAACCTGTCCAACGGCGTCATCGCCGATCCAATGGCTCCCGCCAGGTTCATGTGTCCGATTCCGGGCGCGCAGATCATCCAGAAGTTCGGTCCGACGTCGTTCGCGGTCGAGCCTTCGTACGACGGATATCTGCACTTCCACACCGGCGTCGACCTGCTGGCCGGCTACGGAACGCCGATCGATGCCGCTGCAGGTGGGAGGGTGACCGCTGTCGGATTCGCGGGTGACTACGGTCTTCGCGTCGAGATCACCGACAGCTACGGGCTGGTCGAGGTCTACGCGCACATGTCCGCGGTCGAGACTGCAGTCGGCGTGCCTGTGCAGCAGGGAAGTGAGATCGGACAGGTCGGCAGCACCGGCCTGTCGGTCGGATCTCACCTGCACCTGCAGCTGGAGATCGGCGGTGTGCCGGCCGACCCGTTGCCGCTGATCGGCTGCGCGACTCCCTCTTAGCGGCGTTCTGGCTGTCAAATCGGTGATCGACCCTGAGGCGCGCGCCTACCTCGATCACATGGCGTCCCTCGGCCTGCCGACGCTGGCGGAGCAGGGAGCCGTGGAGGCGCGCCGCATGAACAGCCTGCGCGCGCCTTCGCTCGCGGGCGAGCTCGAAGATGTCGCGCTCATCGAGGACGGACGCCTCCCAGGCCCCGGCGGCGAGATTCCATTTCGGCTCTACTCGCCGGCGCCGGATCGCACTCTGCCCGCACTCCTTTATGTGCACGGCGGCGGCTGGGTTTACGGCGATCTCGACACTCACGACTCGGTGTGCCGCGCGCTCGCGCGTCGGGCGGAGTGCGTTGTGCTTGCGCTCGACTACCGGCTTGCGCCGGAGAATCCGTATCCGGCCGCGGTCGAAGACGCCTGGGCGGGCCTGAATTGGCTTCACGACCACGCGGCCGACGTCGGTGCGGATCCCGATCGGATCGCAGTTGCGGGAGACAGCTCGGGCGGGAACCTGTCAGCGGTGCTGGCCCAGCGCTCGCGCGACCGCGACGTCCCGAAGCTTGCGGCTCAAGTCTTGATCTACCCAGTCACCGATTGCGACTTCGATACTCCCTCGTATCGAGACGCTGCGACTGGATACGGTCTCACGCGGGACTCGATGCTCTGGTACTGGGACCAGTACCTGCCCGATGAAGCCAGGCGGGTGTCGCCCGATGCGTCGCCTCTCCGCGCCCCAGACCTCAGCGGGCTGCCCCCGGCGCTGGTCATCACGTGCAAGCTGGATCCGCTGGCATCCGAAGGCGCGGCTTACGCGGAGGCGCTCCGGTCAGCCGGCGTGCGGGTGGAACACCTACACGAGCCCGACATGATCCACGGCTACATCCGCATGAACGGTGTGGTCAGCCGGGCGCGAAAGTCGTGGGACGACTGCGCCCGCTTCCTGCGTAGGGAGCTGACCCCGCACGTCTGAGGCGGCTCCGCCTTCCGCCTCATGGTTTTCCACCAGCCCGAACATTGGAATTGACGATTGCTGGGCCAGGTGCACGCGGCTAGGTTGACCCCGGACATATGGCCCAAGACGCCCGCGATACGACCCGCCTTCGCCGTGATGGCACGCCCGTGCCAAACCAGCGTCGACGAAAGTCGCAAGGCGGCGTCGAGGTCGCAGCAGACCTCGACCTGGCCGGCGTATTGACTCGCCTGACGAGCGACCTCGAGCAATTCGAGGCAGCGATTGCTGTCGAGCGTGGGCGGATCGAGCATCCCATGACATTCGAGCAACCTGGCCGTCACTCGGAGCGGATATCGAGCAGCGTCACCGCCCTGGTTGCCGAACTGCTGCAGATCCTCACCTTGCTGCGCCGCCTTCGAGAGGCGGACGAGCTATACGGCCAGGCGCCGGCGCTCAAAGGCTCGCATCCGCAGCCATCCAGGCAGCGGGTGCAGAGCAAGGGCCAAACCTAGCCCGAGGTCGGTTGTTTCAGGACGTCGTCGAGGGACCCCTTCAGCTTCTGCAGCGCCTCAGCGGAAGGCGGTGTTTCCTCCATCCAGCCAAAGATCGCGTCGGTCATTTGTCGCCATGCGGCAATCTGCTGCGCGATCGCACTTCCCCAGTAAGACCTGGACCAGGCGGCTGCCGCGAGCCAGCCGGCCACCACACAGCAGAAAGCCCCGGTCGCCAGCTCAAGCCCGCCCAACCAGCCCTGAGGCTCCATGTAATCGAGAATCACGAGCCCGAATGTCAGGTTGAGCGCCACTGCAAGAGGCAGAAAGCCGGAGTAAAAAAGACGTCTCCAAGAAGCACTTCCCATCTGGCGACCGCCCCCAATTCGAACTCTTGCAGCCAAATCCCAGGGAACTTCCCACACATCCGCAGCCGTCGCCAATAGAACGATTGTCCCAATCGGTTTGGGCCTTTGACTCGATGGCGGGACTCCGATCTGCCGTATCCTGCGAACGGCGGGAGGCGGGTCTGTTTGCAGCAGGCAGCACTGGTCAGCGTCAGGAGGCGATTGGAAGGGCCACGTCGCGGACGCGTCCGCATAGGCATCGTTGACGACCATCCGGTTTTCCGCCTTGGTCTGGCCAGCGCGCTCGAGCGTCAGCATGACCTCGAAATCACGTGGGAGCTAAGTTCTGCGGTCAACCTGGAGGCGCTGCTGCAGAAGACGCCGGTGGACGTGCTGCTGATCGATGTCTACCTGGGAACCGGCAAGGACGGCATCGCGGCCACTCGCGACGTTCGCGCCAAATGGCCCGAGTTGAAGATTGCCGCGATGAGCGCGAGTATGGACACGCAGCTGAGCATCACAAGCAAGCGTGCCGGCGCCAGCGTGTTCTTGCCCAAGGCTCTGCCGGTTTCTGACATGGTTGGCGCCATCCGCCGGCTGGTCGAAGGACCGCGCAAGGGCCGATCGGACCTGCGTGGGTCGGGGTCACGAGTAAAGGATCCCCGCCTCAGCCCTCGACAGCGTCAGGTCCTCGAGCACATAAGGGTCGGACGAACCAACAAGGAGATCGCCGCGCGCCTTGGCGTTTCGGTGGCGACAGTCAACAAGCACGTGCACGAGGTGCTGTCTGTTCTGGGCGTCCGCAACCGCACCCAGGCGGCCGCCGCGCTCGCTTCCGAGGAGGACGACTGACCGCGAGGCGTTCGGTCTCCGGTGGTTATTTGTTCACCGGTGTCGGCACTAATGGTCAGTTCTATCCATTGACTTGGAATTTCGCGAGTAGTTAAGGTCTCATTAAGAGTTATTTGATGGGCCGAACGCCTAGATAGAGCCCGATTGGGCTTGGGTTTTCGCGGTAGACTCGCAGTACTAATTAATCATTCGTTCAAGGGAGATTTGGGGTGGCTCTGCCAATGGCAGCCAGTGGTGCTGCACGTGCGGAAAGATCGGCCGCGTCCGAGGCGATAAGGCGTGCGCTGGCGCGCGAGCTGCACGACCGAGTCGCGCAGACGCTGACCACGATGCTGATCGAGCTCGAGAACTTCAAGGTCGAGCAGACGGGCAGGCAGAGTGCGCTCCGCCAGCTCGACGAGCTGCAGGTTTCGACCCGCGACGTCCTGGCGAACCTTCGCCACGTGCTCTTCGAGCTACGTGGCGAGTCGGGCATGGAGGACGGCCTGGTCGAGGCGGTTCGCACATTGACCGCCCGCTTTGAGGAGCGGACTCAGGTAAAGGTGGAGCTCTCGATCTCTCCGTCGTGGCCGGCCCACTTGCGAACCCACGCGTCGATGAATATGTATCGCATCGTCGATGAGGCGCTCACGAACGCTCGCTTGCACAGCGGCGCCAGCATGGTCGCGGTCGCCCTTCGCCTGGCTCGCAACAGGCACCTCGCGATCGAGATAAAGGACGACGGCAGAGGCGCGGACGAGGACCTTGGTCGAGCACCCGGCATGGGCGTCCTTGGAATGCGTGAGAGGGCGGTGATCCTGGGAGGGATCCTCGAAGTCGACACGGGCCCAGGCCGGGGCACCACAGTCAGAGCAATCATTCCAATGGAGCAAGTAATTTGAGCACCGTCACCGCACCGCAGTCTGATTCCGCTTCCCACGTGGCGACCCGGGGCGCCCGCGTCTTGATTGTCGACGACCAGACGCTTTTCAGGGCCGGCCTGGCGCGCCTGCTCGAGGCCGATGAGCGCGTCAGTGTCGTTGGCGAAGCGGTCGACGGAGTTGAGGCGGTCCAGCTCGCGAAGACGCTGAAGCCGGACGTTGTCCTTATGGATATCAAGATGCCTAACGTCGACGGAATCGAGGCGACGCGCCGCATCCTCGCTGACAACCCCCTGGTCAAGGTGCTGATGCTCAGTACGTTTGATGCAGACAACAACGTGATCCAGGCGCTTAAGGCGGGGGCGAGCGGCTACGTGCTCAAAGACTCCCAGGCGAAGGCGATCGTGTCCAGCATCCTGGCCGTGGTCGCCGGCGAGCGGGTGATGGCCAGTGCGGTGGCTAACCGAGTGCTCGAGATGCTTACGGGCGTCACCACGCCAAAGGAGTTCTACGACGGCCTCACCGCGCGAGAAGTGGAGATCCTTAAGTTGCTCGCTACTGGCATGGCCAACAAGCAGATCGCCTACAAGCTGAAGATCAGCGAGAAGACGGTCCGCAACCACGTGAGCAACATGTACGAGAAGCTGGACATCTACGACCGCGCCCAGGCGGTCTTGTACGCCGTGCGCAAGGGCCTGGTAGAGATCTGACCGTCAGTCCCACGTAGGTGGGACCGGACGTCTCGGCGTTCTAGTACGACGATCCCATTCACGGCGCGCCCTCGCGCTCATACATTTCTTTACTGCAGTGGTAGTTGTTCCCGGGCCGGTCGCGCGCAACGGCGCGTCAAGCCGGCTTGTTGTCGACGAAACGCCCGATCTTCTTTTGATCGACCATCAGCCGCTCTTCCTGGCCGCCCTCGAGAGCCTGCTCACTGCCCCGCCGGTGCGGGCTCGCGTGCACATTGCCGCTGACGCAGCGACCGGAATGGAAATCGCATTGAGGGGCCAGGTAAACCTCGTCTTCTGTGAAGTCCGCTCAGAGCCGCTGCCGGCGCTCGAGCTGGCCGCCCGCCTGGCAGGGCTGACCCCGCCGGTGCCTGTGATCCTCCTCGGCGAGCGCGGAGATGAGCGCCTCTTGATCTCCGCTCTGCATACAAATGTCGCTGGGGTCTTCACCAAGGACGCGGCGCTGGACGAGTTCCTGGTGGGGGTCGAGACTGTGCTCTCGGGGCACCGCGCCGTCGGATCCAACCTGATGGCCGTGGTCCTCGAGACGCTCGGCGACACTGAGCGAGCCCGCCGCCCGCCGCACCGGCTGTCAGCGACCGAGGTTGAGATCCTGACCATGATCGGCCAGGCCAAGTCGATACCTGTGATCGCGTCGACCCGTGGCATCAGCCACAAGACGGTGCGTAACCACCTGGCCAACATCTACCGCAAGATGGAGCTGCGCAGCCGTACTGAGGCGATGCTGTGCGCGGCCAGGTTGGGGCTTACCGCCAACTAGGAGTCCCCGAATGTCCTTGCACCGGCCGGGACAAACTACCCAGGGCGGCGGTCGAATCCCATTCTCAAGAGAACCCGGGTTGGGCAACATCGCAAAGATGGCACCCGAGCCGGCCGTGGCGGTGTTGCGCCAGCACGACGTAGCGCCCCGCCTCGGGGAGCGCCTCGTTGCATCGCGGTTGATCAGCGAGGGTCAGTTGCGCCGTGCGCTCGACCAGCAGGCCAAGAGCCCCCGGTTTCTCGGCGCGGTCCTGCTCGAGCTCGGGCTCATTGACGAAGAC
>VBFW01000228.1 GCA_005880525.1 Chloroflexota bacterium
GTCAGCTGCGGCTTCTTCTCGTCGCCGCGCCAGTAGGCGCCCGCAACCCGCAGCAGCTTGAATGCCTTGATGTCGCGCGTGGTCGCCACGTGCGGACCGCGGCACAGGTCGAGGAAGTCGCCCGTGTGGTAGACGCTGACGTCGTCGCCTTCGACCTTGTCGGCGATCAGCTCCAGCTTGTAGTCCTGGCCCCGCTTCGCAAACTCGGCATTCGCCTCGGCGCGGGTCAGCGTCTCCTGCACGAAGGGACGTCCTTCCTGCGCGATGCGGCGCATGCGTGACTCGATCGCGGGAAGGTCCGCCTCTGCCAGAGGCTTCGAGAATGCGAAGTCGTAGTAGAAACCGTCTTCGACGGGTGGCCCGATGCCGTACTTCGCGTCGGGGTACAGCTCGATGACGGCGGCCGCGAGGAGATGCGCGGTCGAGTGCCGCAGGACGTGCAGCGGGTCCTGGCTCGACTGGCCGCTGGCGGCACCAGGTTGGGACTTACTGAATTCGTGTTCCTCGTACTCGCCCATCAAGGAACGCAGTATATGAACCGCTGTGGACACGACCGCGATCGTCGACGCGCTCGGCTACCCCTCCGCGGGCCTTGGAATCCTGATCGAAAGCGCGGGCGTGCCATTCCCCGGCGAGCTGCTGTTGCTCGGGGCCGGCGCCTGGGCGGCCGCGCGGCACCACAGCATCGTCCTGGTCATCCTCTTCGGTTTCATCGGCGCGACCGCCGGCGCGGACGTCGGCTACTTCCTCGGTTATCGGGGCGGCCGGCCGTTCATGGAACGGTTCGGCGCGCTGTTCCGCGTGCGGCCGGAGCACATCGCGCGCGCCGAATTGTTCTTCGCACGGCACGGTGACAAGGCGGTCCTCGCGGCCCGCTTCGTGGTCGGGCTGCGCACCTGGGGATCGATGCTCGCGGGCATGGCACACATGCCCTTCTGGCGCTTCCAGGTCTTCAGCGCGATCGGCGGGCTCGCATGGGCGATCCTGATCGGTGCAGCCGGCTACCTGCTGGGCAGCAACCTCGACCTGATCGAGACGGTCATCCGTGGCGTCGGCATCGGCGGGCTGGCGATCGTCGTCATCATCATCGTCATTGCGGTGCTCGCGCAGCGTCGCGCGTCCAGGCCATAGCCACCAGCACCCCACCTCCGATGAGCAGGACGCCGAGCCCGCCGAGGACATGGGCGGTACCGATCGTGTCGGCGAGCCCGGCCGCCACGAGCACGGGCACCGCGGTCACGCCGTTGATGACCATGTAGAGCAGCGCGAAGATCCGGCCGCGGATCTCGTCGCTAGTGGTCTCCATCAGGTAGGTGACGGCCGGGATCATGATCGCGCCGAACTCCAGGCCCAGCGCGAGGCTGAAGACCGCGCCGGTCAGGCGCGCGTGCGCGTGGAGGTCCGGCAGCTGCGCCATCGCCTGCGGCACCGCGGCGAGGCCGAGCAAGGTGATGCCGTTGGCGATCATCGACGTCGCCAGCAGCCGCGCACGGTCGAGGTTGCGCAGGAACTGGCCGAGGACGATCGCGCTGACGATGGCGCCGGAAGTTGCCGGCACGAGAATCACGTAGGTGTCCTGCGCTGCGATGCCGATGACCTGGCTCACGAAGGCCGGCGCCAGGGTGAACAGCATGAAAAGGACGAGAACCGCGATGCTCACCTGCAGGAACGCAAGCATCAGGCCGCGCGATGCGCGGATCACGTCGATGCCTTCCTTGATGTCGTTGAACATTTGCCGGAACCGGCTGACTCCCTCGGCGACCGGCTCCTCGATGGTCCGCTCCACCTTTGGGATGTCAGAGGCGAATATCAGCGCGCCGGCGACCGCGAGCAACGCGGCGCCAAACCAGTACGGCGCATACAGGTCGATCCTGGAGAGGATCGGCGCCAGCGCGCCGCCGACGACCAGCGTCAGCACCATCGTCAGCAGCGCCATGGAGTTGGCGGTGATGAGGGCTGATCGCGGCAGGATGGTCGGGATCACCGCGGCTTCGGCCGGCCCGAAGAGCTGGCCCACCGACGAGAACACGAGCGTGATCAACAGCAGGTGCGCGAAGTCGTTGCCGAGGCCAGGCACGAATGAAAGGACTGGGATCAGTGCGATCGCCGCGGCGCGGCCGAAGTTGCTCCACATCATGATCTGCTTGCGATTGAAGCGATCCGCGATCACGCCCGCCGGCGGTGAGAACAGAACCGCCGGCACCGTGTAGGCCAGAAGCGTGATGGCGACCGGAGTGCTGCCGCCCGAAACCTTGTACGCGAGGATGATCAGCGAGAACAGCAGGAACTTGTCAGCGAGCTGCGCCGCCAGCTGCGCGAACCAGATGTTCCTGAACGCCGTGAACTGCAGGACGGTGCGAAAGCCACCGGGGCCTTCGACCGGGAACTTGATTGGCGCTTCCACGGCGTGAGCAACTCTAGCGGCCGGTGGCCGCGAAGCTACCGAAGATAGCCTCCCATTCCGTAAGGCTGAGCGTCTGCGGGCGGCGCTGCGGATCGATGCCCGCATCGCGAAGGCGCGCGGCGGCCTCTGTGCTGCCGATGCCACTGATGCGTCCCAACGCTCCGCCAAGCTGCTTCCGGCGGAACTGGAACACGGCTTCGACGAATCGGAAGAACGCGCTTAGGTCGCTGACGTTCACCGCGGGCCGATCGCGCACGTCGAGCAGGACGAGCGCGGAGTCGACCTTCGGAGGAGGAGTGAACGCCGATGCGGGAATTGTCATCGCGATACGCGCACTGGCAAAAACCTGGACCGCCACCGTCGACAGGCTCGCTCCGGTGCTCGCGGTCCAGCGCTCGGCGACCTCTTTCTGCACCACGAGCGACAGCCGCCGCGGACGCGGCTCGGGCTGCAGCAACTTCTCGATCAGGGCCCCAGTGAGGCTGTAAGGGATGTTGCCCGCGACCACCTCACCGCCTTGCGGGAATGCGGCGTGGATATCGAATCGCAGAATGTCCGCCTGCACGATCTCGACGTTGCCGTGCTCGGCGACGACTTCGCGCAGCGCAGGGATGAGGCGACGATCGAGCTCCACGGCGACCAGGCGCCTGCACCTCCGCGCCATAGCTACAGTGAGCGTGCCCGGGCCGGCGCCAACCTCGAGCACCTCGTCGTCTCGTGAGATGTCCGCGGCATCGGCCACGGCATCGCGAATGGTGCGGTCCGTGAGGAAGTTCTGTCCCAGCGAATGCTTCGCGTCGACACGATGGCGCCGCAGCAGGTCGAAGAGCTGATCGGGGTCGGCGGGATCGATCACTTCATGCGCGTGAAAAGCGCCAGCGCGTTCCTTGTCTCGAGCTCGCCCAGCTCTTCGAGGCTCATGCCCCGGAGCTCGGCGACCGCCTCGGCGGTGTCGAGCAGGTAGGCCGGGCGGTTCGGCACGCCCATGCGCTTGTGGGCGTTGCCGTAGGGCGAGTCGGTCTCGAGGAGAAGGCGGTCCGGCGGGCAGGCCTTCACAACGTCGCGGAGCTCACCCCGACTCGGCCGCGTGATCAGCCCCGCGAAGGAGAGGTAGAACCCGAGCTCGAGAAAGGCCTCGGCGTCCCTCCATCCGAGGGCGAAGTAGTGCATGACGCCACGAAGCCCGGGATGCTCGCCGATGAGCTTTGCGACTTCTTTCGCGGCGCCGCGGTTGTGGATGGAAACCGGCAGGTCGACCTCGACCGCAAGCGCGAACAGCGAGCCAAGGCGCGAAACCTGAACGGTCCGTTCCACCGAGCCGTGCTCGAAGTCCACGCCCACCTCGCCGATCGCGACCACGCGTTCGCCGGCGGCAAGAGCACGTATTTCCTCCAGGTCCGGCTCGGGCTCCTCGGTGGGGTAATGGCCGAGCCCCGCCCAGACGGCCGGAAACGAGGTCGCCATCTCCAGGGCGCGCCGGTTGTGCTCGGCGTTGACGCCCATCGCGATCATCCGCGTCACCCCGGCCTGGCCCGCCAGCGCCACGACCTCCGCGGTGTCGCCAAGTTCCTCCAGGTGGAGGTGCGTGTCTACGAATCCGATTCGACCACCTCGTCGAGGCGCTTGAAGAGCGCCTGGGGTTCGGGGAGCTTGCGGCCAGGCTCGAGCTCCGACGGCCGCCACCGATCGAGCGGCTCGCCGTAGTCACCTGTGATCACCATGTGCGCAGTGCCGTCCTCCGAGTGTTCGCGCACGTCGGGCTGCGGCGCGATCACGTCGTCGTAGCCGAGCAATGTGTGCAGCTTCTGCGACGAGAACGGCAGGAAGGGCGTGAGGATCGTCTTCAGGTTGTCGACGCAGCGCAACGCGACGTAGAGGACGGTTCCCGCGCGCTCGCGGTCCTTCTTGATGGAATGCCAGGGTTGCTCGGTGCCGAGGTAAACGTTCACCCTGGCGGCCATGGCCATGGCGAGCTTCAGCGCGTTCTGGAACCGCGCCTGCTCGAGCTGCTCCGCCACCTCGGTCAGGGCCGCCTCACTTTCTTCGATGAGAGCCCTGTCCGTGTCGGTCAGCGTCTGCGGCTTCGGCACGGCGCCGAAGTTGCGGTGCGCGTTGACCAGTGTGCGGTGCACCAGGTTGCCCCACGTGGCGACCAGCTCGTCGTTGTTGCGGCGCACGAACTCGTCATACGTGAAGTCCGTGTCCTGGTTCTCCGGCCCGGCGATCATCAGGTAGTAGCGGAGAGCGTCCGCGTCGTACCTGTCGAGGAAATCGCCGACAAAGACCAGCTGCCCACCTCGGCTGGTAGACAGCTTCTTGCCGCTCATGTTCAGGTACTCGGAGGCGACGATGTCGTCGGGCAGCTCGAGCCCGCCCGCGCCCATCAGGATCGCCGGCCACAGCACCGTGTGGAACGTGATGTTGTCCTTCCCCATCACGTAGTAGTGCCATGACTCGGGGTTCTCCCACCAGTCCTTCCACGCATCAGGCTCGCCGCGCTGCGCAGCCCACTCGATCGACGCGGACAGGTAACCGATCACCGCGTCGAACCAGACGTAGATCTTCTTGTGTGGGTTGTCCTCCCAGCCCGGGAGCGGAACCGGCACGCCCCAGTCGAGGTCGCGCGTGATCGCCCGCTGTTTGAGGTTGCGCACGAACTCCAGCGAGTACTTGCGGACGTTGGGCCGCCAGTTCTGGTGGTGCTCGATCCACTCGGCGAGCTGGGTGCCGAACGCGGGCAGGTCGAAGAAGAAATGCTCTGTCTCACGAAACTCGACCGGCGCATCACTGCCGCGCTGGTGCGGATTGATGAGGTCGGTCGGGTCGAGCTGGTTGCCGCAGTTGTCGCACTGGTCGCCGCGCGCATCCGGGAATCCGCAAATCGGACACTTGCCTTCGATGTATCGATCGGGAAGCGTGCGTCCGGACTTCGGATCGAACGCCCCCATCTGCGTCTTCTTCACCAGGTAGCCCTTCTCATAGAGCTTCAGGAAGAGTCCTTGCGTGACGCGGTAGTGGTTGCGCGTGGTGGTGCGCGTGAAGATGTCGTAGGTCATGCCGAGACGGCGGAGGTCCTCGACGATGATCGCGCTGTTTTGATCTACGAACGCCTGCGGCGCGATGCCCTTCCTGTCGGCCTCGTACGTGATAGGCGTGCCGTGCTCGTCTGTGCCGCTAGCCATCAGCACGCGTGAGCCGCGCAGTCGCTCGAACCGAGCCAGCACGTCAGCCGGCACGGCAAAGCCGGCCACGTGGCCGATGTGACGAGGTCCATTCGCATACGGCCACGCCGGCGCGACGAGGACGGAGCGGGTGTCAGCCTTTGGTTTTGCCACCGATGACGAGGGTAATTTCACCACGCACGTTGTCGCCGAGCGCGGACGCCACCTCCGCGGCAGTGCCGCGCAGCACCTGCTCGTGCACCTTCGTCAGCTCGCGGGCGAGCGCCAGCGGCCGGTCCGGCAGCACCTCATCGACCACCGCTAGAGACCTCTTGATGCGATATGGGGACTCGAAAGCCACCGTGGGCTTCGGGTCGTCGGCCAGGGTGGCGAGCAGCCTGCGCATCTCACCCGGCTTGCGCGGCAGGTAGCCGATGAAGGTGAACCCCGGACCACCGAGTCCCGCAACGGACAGCGCCGCGGCGATGGCGCTCGGTCCGGGTATCGGGACCACCTTGTGGCCCGCCGCCCACGCTGCACCGACCAGCGCATCGCCCGGATCCGAAAGCGTCGGCGTCCCCGCGTCGCTCACCAGCGCCACGTCGCCGGCGTCGAGGGCCGACAAGACGCGCGGCAGGCCGCGGCGCTCCACCGGCGCGCGGTAGCTGATGAGCGGCTTGCGGATGCCGTGGCGGGCGAGCAACCGGGCCGTCACGCGCGTGTCCTCCGCCGCGATCGCACCAACCTCGCCCAGCACGCGCAGGGCGCGGGCGCTGACGTCCTCGAGATTCCCGATGGGCGTGGCCACGACGTAGAGCGTGCTCACCGTTTCTAGCGTCGCAGGGTTGGCTCGGCTTCGCCGAGCCATGGCTCCGCGCGGCATCGGTAGCCCACGCGTGGCCAGGCGCCGGGGGGTTCCCCACAAGGGGGGCCCGCCCCCCTTGTGAAAGTGCTCACCCGAGCCAGGTCGCGACCTGGTCAGGAATCTCGGATGCGGGGCCGACGAAGCGTGACGCCGGCGGCAGCACCTCCAGGAACGCGCGGCCGTAGTCGCGGCCGAGGATGCGGTGGTCGAGGATCACGACCGCGCCGCGATCCGTCGACGTGCGGATCAGCCGTCCGAACCCCTGCTTCAGCCGCAGCGCGGCCTGCGGCAGCGCCAGCTGGCCGAAGGAGTCACGCAGCTGCTCGGCGCGTGCGGCGAAGACGGGCTCGGTCGGAACCGCGAAAGGCAGGCGCACGACGATCACGCAGCTCAGCCGGTCGCCGGGCACGTCGATGCCCTCCCAGAAGGTCGAGGTGCCGAGCAGCAACGTCCGGTCGGTCTCCTGGAACGACTTGAGCAGCTGCCGCCGCTGCCCGTCGATCCCCTGGCCAAGGATGAGCAGCTCGTCGAGGTCGACACGATGCTTCAGCGCGGTGTGGACATCGCGCAGCTGGCGGTGCGACGTGAAAAGGACGAGCGTCCGGCCGCCGGCGCTGCGAGCGGTCTCGGCCACTGTGTCCTCGACCGCGCGGTCGAAGTCCTCGTCCTCGGGCAGCGGAAAGTCGGAGGGCAAGCACACGAGCGCCTGGTGGTAGAAGTCGAACGGTGATGGCAGCACGACCCACGTTGAGCGGCGCCGAGCGCAACATCACGGTGTCGTCCTTTTGCGTCTGCGCGAACCAGTAGACGCGGTTCGGATGCGGGTAGGTGAGCGCTTCGCCGATGAGCAGGAGCGCGCCCTGCAGGCGTCCGCGGATGATCTCCAGCTCGCGCACGCCCTGGTCCGCCTCATCACCGCCCAGCCAGTCCCGCGCCTGCGTGACCGCCGCGCGCAGCGTGGTCTCCAATGCAGCAAGCGCAGTGGCCGCGCTCTCGCCCGCGAGCCCGATACCGGCCCAGTCTTCGTCTTCACGCAGCCGAGGCGTGAGCCTTAGCGACTCCTCGCGTCGCTCGCCGTCGCTGAGCCGCTTCAGTACGAAATCCGTGGCGACCCCAAACAGGTCGTGCACGCGCGAACGCGCCGCAGTCGCCTGTTCTACCGCGGCTTCGAGCTCGTTGCTCGCCGAGCCCAGGCGCGGCTGCGAGCGAAGCTCCACCAGCAGTCCCGCGGGCGACCCTGCTCCCGCGGGCCGGCTGGCGAGGCGGTCCAGGAGCGCCTCGAGCCCTGGCCCATCGACCTCCTGGCGCAGTCCTTGCGTGGCCGACTCCTCCAGGTGATGGGCCTCATCGACGACCAGGTGGTCGTAGTCGGGAAGCAACCCGCCTCCCACCTCGGCATCAGCGAGCAGAAGCGCGTGGTTGACGACGACGAGGTCCGACGCCTCCGCCTCGGCGCGAGCCCGATGCACGTAGCAGTCCTCCGCGGTGCAACGCACACCGACGCAGTCGAGCGGGTCGGACGCGATGTGCGTCCACAGCACCTCTTCACGACCCTGCAGGCGCAGCTCTGAGCGATCGCCGCTTTCAGTGGTGTGCAGCCACAGCAGAACCTTCAGCTTGAAGCGCAGCTCCTCGGCGTTCTCGCACGGCACGGCGAGGTAGCGGCGCCAGCGCCGCAGCGAGATGTAGTTCGAGCGGCCTTTGAGCAAACACGCTTTGAAGTCCCACGGAAGCTGCGACAGACCAGGAAGGTCCTTGTTCATCAGCTGCTCCTGCAGCGTGTGCGTATGCGTCGATACCACCACGCGTTCCTTGCTGCGCACGGCGCGAGCAAGCGACGGCACCAGGTACGCGATGCTCTTGCCTGTCCCGGTGCCGGCCTCGACCAGGAGGGTGCCGCCTCGCGCCTGGATCTGTGCGACCGCAAGCACCATCTGCAGCTGCGGCTCACGGTGCTCGTAGCCAGGCAGCGTCCCGGCCAGGGCGCCCTCGGGGGCCAGCATGGCGGAGATCTCGTGCGGGTCGTCGGGAGGCTGCGTCGCTCCTTGCCGTGGCGAGGCCGACCTGCGACCGGCGACCTGCGTCATGGGCGTTTCCGGGTTCGGCGCCGTCAGGGCTTCGGCGAAGAAGCGTGCAAGAGCCCATCCGTAAGGCGCGACCAGGGCAAGCACTGACTCCTTGAGCCCTTCGTCGAGGGCTGCGGCATCCTCACGAAGGCGCAGCAACAGCTGGCGGGTGGCATCCGCATCGTCGAGCGCGCGATGTGGCCGCGGCTGCGAGAAGCCGAGCTCGATCGCGAGCAGCGGCAGGCTGTGGCTGGCGGCCGCCGGCATCAGGATGCGCGCCACGTCCAGCGTGTCGAGAATGTCGGAGTCGGCGTCCCACAGCCCCGATGCGCTCAGGAACTCCAGGTCGAGGCGCGCCCCGTGGCCGACCGGTTGGCGCGCGCCGATGAAATCGATCAGCTCGGCCACCGCGGACTCGGCGGTGGCGGCGCCCTTGAGGTCGGCCTGCGTGATCCCGGTCAGCCGGGCGACCGCGTCCGGCAGCGGCCGCTGCGGGTCGACAAGGCGCTCCAGCGTTCCCAGCGTGCGGTCGGGCGTGAACGCGACCGCGCCCACCTCGATCACTCGATCGCGGGCCGGATCGAGACCGGTAGTCTCGAGGTCAAGGGCTACGTACTCCGGCACCGGTGGGGATTCTACGGTTGCCCGTAGCCGCTCATTAAGGCCCTCTTAACGCTGGGCGGCCCGAGCGCTGATTGGTATATTTGCGCGCGTGGTAACGGGTGCGATCGAAGCCCCGCGGCGTCTCGAGGACCTTCACGTCCGCCGAGACCTCGTCGCGAGCCTCCTCTTGCGCACCCTCGCTTTTGCCGATCAGCTGAGCGGCGCCGCGATCGAAGCGAGGCTCGGTCTTCCCTTCGAGACACTGCAGCCGATCATCGAAGAGTTTCAGAAGGCCCAGCTCATGGACACGATGGGCTTCTCCAACGAGCCGGGTCTAGAAGGTCGCCCGATCCCCGTGCGCATGAGCTATACGGTTTCGTCCGCGGGCAGGCAGCGCGCGGCCGAGATGTCATCGGTCCAGACGCGTTACCTCGGACCGTGCCCAATCAACTTCGACGACTACCTCACGCTCATCCGCTCGCAGGTGACCGGTAAGGCCAACGTCACCGACGCTGCGCTGAAGAAGGCGCTGGGCCAGCTCGAGCTCGAGCAGCACGTCATCGACCAGATCGGCGGCGCGATGGTGTCGCGAGCCTCGCTGTTCATCTTCGGGGCCCCCGGCAACGGCAAGAGCACGATCACCGAGCGCATGGCGCTGCTGATGGGCGCGGCGATCGAGATCCCGCACGCGGTCGCGATCGGCGACGAGATCGTCCGCGTCATCGACCCCGTCTATCACAAGATCTCCGAGGGCGAGCAGCCGATCGACCGCCGGTTGGTCAAGGTCGAGCGACCGGTTGTGGTGGCCGGCGGTGAGCTGAAGCTGGAGCAGCTCGACCTCACGTACGACACAGCCAATCGCTACTACGAAGCGCCGATGCAGTGGAAGGCCAACGCGGGCGTGTTCGTGATCGACGACTTCGGGCGCCAGGAAGTGCCGCCGATGCGGCTCCTCAACCGGTTCATCGTCCCGATGGAGAAGAAGGTCGACTACCTCGACCTCTCGGCGTCGGGCCGCAAGATCGAGCTTCCCTTCCTGTGCCAGGTGGTCTTCTCGACCAACCTCTCGCCCACCGAGCTCGTGGATGAAGCGTTCCTGCGCCGCATGGCATACAAGATCGGCGTCGGCAACCCGTCGCCGGAGGCTTTCGGCCGGATCCTCAGGTACGAGTGCGAGCGCCAGGGCGTCTCGTTCGATCCGAATGCGGTCACCTACCTGCTGCACACGCTCTACGGCAAGAAGCCGCTTCGAGGCTCGCACCCGCGGTCGCTCGTCGCGCGGCTCGTGGACCTGGCCAACTACCGGCAGGAATCGCCGCGGCTGACGCCGCAAACGCTGAAGGAGGCCTTCGACGCCTGCTTCAACCCGGCCCTCGGCTCGGTCACTGAAGATGACTGGGCCAGGCCGCAAGTAACCTAGACCGGAGTACTGACTCCCTCCAGCCGTTTGCGCTGACTTTCCAGGTCGCTGAACTCTCCGCGCATCTCCGGCGGCAGCAGCTCCGCGATGTGCAGCATGATCGCGTCGGACGCGTCCTGATGGCCGACCTTCGTGCCGTCGGGTTTCTTGGCCGCCACCCTAAACGGCTTGCCGAACGTCACTGACACGGGCCCGCGTCGCGGCAGCCACGCGCCCTTCGGCATCGCCGCCCTGGTCCCGACCAACGCCACCGGCACCACAGCGCTTCCCGACTTCTGCGCGATGAACCCCGCTCCGGGCTCAGGCTTCGCCAGCGTGCCCGACGGAGTGCGAGTGCCCTCCGGAAAGATGATCAGCGCGTGGCCGTCGCGCAGCAGGTCGAGCGAGCGCTTCAACGCGGCGCGGTCGGCCGAGTGCCGGACCACCGGAAACGCGTTGTACCACCTGAAGATGGGCGCTGCCCAGGTGCGGAAGTACTCGGACTTCGCGAGGGTCCACGCGTCGAGGCGCGGCGTGAAGCCAGGCACCATCGGCGGATCAAGCGTGCCTGCGTGATTCGCGCACACAAGAAGGCCGCCCGTGGCCGGAACGTTCTCTCTTCCTTTGACCGTGAACAGGCCGCCGACCAGAAACGAGCGCGTGAGAAAGCGCATCAGCCAGGTCATGAAGCGGTAGGTCACTCGCCGCCCACCGTGTCCTCGATCTCGGTGATGATCGCGTCGACGACGTCGTCGAGCGACAGCTCGTCGGTGTTGATCACGACAGCGTCTTCAGCGGGTTTCAGCGGCGCGACCGCTCGCTCCGAGTCGACGCGATCGCGCAGCTCGACCTCCTTGCGCATCGCCTCCTCGTCCACCGCCTCTCCACGTCGCTCGTACTGAGCCGCACGGCGCCGCACCTTCTCGATGAGGCTCGCCGTGAGGAAGAACTTGTGCTCTGCGCCGGGAAAGACAACGGTGCCGATGTCGCGGCCAGCCATGACGACGCCGTGCTCGCCCATCTGCCGCTGCTGCGCGACCAGAGCCTCCCGCACACCCGGCGTCGCTGAGATCACCGGCAGAGCATCCGCGAAGTCGGAGTCGTAGATGCCCTCCGTGAGCTCCTTGCCGTCGGCCCAGACACGCTCGCCCTCGATCCTGATTCGGGTGCTGTGCGCGAGGGCGGTGTTGGCTGGCGAATCGTGTGGGTCAATTCCGCGCTCGGCGCCAAGCCGCGTGATGGCCCGATACATGAGACCGCTGTCGATGAACGGAAGGCCGAGCACGTCGGCCACTCGCTTTCCCACCGCCGACTTGCCCGAGGCGACCCCGCCGTCGATGGTGACGATCACTGGAGGCCCGCCGCCCTGCGCAGCGCCGCGATCTCCCCGTCGCGAAGCACTCGCCAGTTTCCTGGCTTGAGGCGGCCGAGACGGAGCGGTCCGAAGCCAGTGCGGTTGAGCGCGAGCACGCGATGGCCCACCGCCATCAGCATTCGCCGCACCTGGCGGTGCCGGCCCTCGCGAATGACCACGCGCACCTCCGCGGCCGGTCCCGGAAGCACGCGCAGCACGTCAACCTCCGCCGGGGCGGTGACGCCGTCCTCCAGCTGCACCCCGGAGCGCAGCCGCGCCAGGTCGGCGCGGCTCGGGCTTCCGCCCACGATCGCGATGTACTCCTTGTCGACCTTGTAGCGAGGATGAGTCAGACGGTAGGCGACCTCGCCGTCGTCAGTGATCAGCAGCAGCCCGGTGGAGTCTGCGTCCAGCCGCCCGACCGGGAACACGCGATGCCCCGACGCGCCTTCGCCCAGCACGTCGAGAACGCTGGTGCGGCCGGCCTCGTCCTTCGCGGTGGTGATCACTCCCAGCGGCTTGTTGAGCATCAGGTAGCGGTGCTGGGTCGCGAGCTTCACGGCCCGGCCGTCCACGGTGACGACGTCGCGGGCGGGGTCCACCAAAACGCCGTCGGGCGGCGGCACGTGGCCGTTGACCAGTACTGATCCGGAGGCGATCAACTTGTCAGCGCCACGCCGGCTCGTGACGCCGGAGCGCGCGAGGTATGCGTTGAGCCTCGTTTCGCTCACGCACCGCTGCCCGGGGCGGGCAGGTGGTCGAGCGACTCGAGACCCAGCACCTGCAGGAATCTCATCGTTGTGCCGTAGAGCTTCGGCTGGCCCGGGCCACTTCCGCGCCCGACCTCGGTGATGAGGTCACGGAGCTCGAGGTTCGTGAGCACGCTCTCGCAGTTGACTCCGCGGACTTCCTCGATTCGCGAGCGTGCCACGGGCTGGTTGTACGCGACGATGGCGAGCGTTTCGTAGGCCGCAGTCGATAGCTTTCCTGACACCTCTGGGCGCAGCGCGCGGCGCACGGCCGCCGCGAACTCGGGCCGCGTGGCCAGGTGCAGCTCGTCCTGGTGACGCATGAGCATCACGCCCCGGCCGTCGAGCACCGAGCGCAGCTCGTCCAGCGCGTGCTCGACGTCATCACGCCCTGAGTCAGTCGCCTGCTGCAGCTCGCGCACCTTGAGCGGGCGGTTGGAGCTGAACAGGATCGCTTCCACCTGCGCAGAAAGACCTGTCACGCAGCGCGTGCCTCGATGTGGATCGGCCCGAACCGCTCTTTCTGCCGGACTGTGATCGCCGACCGCCGCACCAGCTCGAGCACCGCGACGAACGTCACCACCGCCTCGAGCCGGTCCTCCGATTCGAGGATGAGGCCGAGAAGCTCGATCGGTCCCTGAAGCAGGCGCTTCGTGATGGCTTCCAGCTTCTCTTCGAGCGTCCACGTGCGCCCGGTGATGACGACCGGTCGCGGCGGGATGCGCGCGAGCACGCTGTTGAACGCCGCCACGAGCACGTCGACGTCGAGCGGCTCCTCCTGGCCGCCCGCCTCCACGGGCCGCGCGGCGGGCGGGAATGCGAACACCTCCTGCTCGGCGCGCGTCATCAGGTCCTGCGCCATCGCCTTGTACGCGCGGTACTCCTCGAGACGCTCGCGCACGTCCTCCTCCCATCCGAGCAGCTCCGTTTCCTCGTCGGTGGGCTGCTCGCCGGGAAGGAGACGGATGGACTTGAGAAGCAGCAGGCGCGCCGCCATCCAGAGAAACTCCGCCATTTCATGGGGGTCCGGCACCTCGCGCTGCGCGATCTCGGTGAGGTACGCGTCGGTGATTCGGGCGAGCGACACCTGGAAGATGTCGACCTCTTCGCGTTCGGCCAAAGCGAGAAGAAGCTCCAGCGGTCCCTCGAAGACTGGAGTGACGATCGGTAGGCGTGGGCCAGCGATCGGCGGTTCCATTCGGTCGGTAAGCCTACCTTAGGTCGGCTGCGAAGCTATTTCATCGGAACGAGCGGCCGTCCCCAGCCAAGCTTGTCGCCCAATCGCCGGTAGAAGTCCTCGGGTGGACCGAACCGGATCACCTTCAGACGGCGTGGATGCGGGCTGCATCGCAGCGTGTCTCCGGTGGCGACCGCGCGGCCGCGACGCCCGCCGTCGACCCGCATCTCGGCCGGGCCCCGCACGATCGACAGGACGATGTCCTGCTGCGGCGAGAAGACGATCGGGCGCACCGTCAGCGCGAACGGGTTCATCGGCACGAGCAGGAGGTCGCGCAGCGTGGGCTCGAGGATGGGCCCGCCCGTGGCCAGCGCGTACGCCGTCGAGCCTGTGGCGGTGGCCACGATGACTCCGTCTGCGTCGATCACGCCCACGCCCTGGCCTCCGACCTCGATCTGCACCCGCAGCATGCGGGCATCCTCGGCGCGGTCGACCACAACCTCGTTGAGGCCCATGCTTCGCGCCACTCGACGCGACCCCCGGAGCAGCTCGACCTGGAGGATGGTGCGCTCCTCGATCCGGTGCTTGCCCTCGATGAATCCGGTCACGCCGGTCTCGAGCTGATCCTCTTCGAGCTCCGTGAGGAAGCCGAGCCTGCCGAGATTCACGCCGAGCAGCGGGATGCCGCGCGGCCCAGCAAGACGAGCGCCGGCAAGGAACGTGCCGTCGCCGCCGAGTGTCATGAGAACGTCGGTCTTCGCGAGCCGCGACGCGATCGCGGTCTCGGCGTGGTCCCGTGTCGCGTGCCAGCACTCGACGCCGTGCTGCGCAAAGATCTCCTCGGCGCGCTTCTTGACCTCGTCCGGCGCTCCCGGGCCCGACACGATGCAGGCGATCATCGGGCCGGCCCCGCGAGGTGAACGAAGATCTCGCGGTTTCCGTCGGCGCCGGCGAGCTCTGACGGCGCCTCGTCGAGCACGTGCACCGAGTTGGCGGCGCACCACTCACGGAATCGCCGCAAAGCTCCCTCGACGGCATCGGGGTCGCGGACGATCCCTCCCTTCCCCACCTGGGTGCGCTCGACCTGGAACTGCGGCTTGAACAGAGCCACGACCTCAGCGCTTGGAGCTGCGGCCGTGATCGCCGGCAGAACCTTCTCCAGGCCGATGAACGAGACGTCGATCACGACCAGGCTGACCGGCTCAGGGAATGACTCGAGATTGCGAGCATTGACACGCTCGATCACGACCACGCGCGGATCCTGGCGAAGCCGCCAGTGCAGCAGCCCGCGCCCCACATCGATCGCATAGATGCGCGCAGCTCCCCGCCGGAGGAGCACGTCGGTGAATCCCCCCGTTGAGGCGCCGATGTCAGCGCAGACACGGCCCGCGACGTCGACGCCGAACCGGTCGAGGGCCGGCCCCAGCTTCAGCGCGCCGCGGCTCGCGTATTCCTGGAGGATCAGCCCAACCGCGACGCCGAGCACCGCGCCCACCAGAACCTCGAACGGCGTGTGCCCAAGGAGCTCGCGAAGCTCCTGCTCCTGCATCCCGCGCATGTGCACCAGGTCCTCGACGAGCCGGTTCAGCACCGCGGCCTGGCGGCCCGCCGCGCGGCGCACACCTGCGGCGTCGTACATCACCACGAACGAGAAGATAAGCGCGATCGCAAACGACGGGCTGGTGACGCCCCCGTGGTGGCCGATCGCGGTGGTCAGCCCCATGACGATCGCGCTGTGGCTGCTTGGCATGCCGCCCGGGTCGGCGAGCACGCGAAGGTTCAGCCTGCGCTGCCGGATCGAGCTCAGCGCCACCTTGGCCACCTGGGCGATCGCCCAGGCCACGACCGGCGGCAATAGAAAGGTCACGTGCACCCCACGAAATCGGAGGACCCGAGACTCGATCTGCGGAGCGGGTCGAGGAGCGGCTCGCCGAGATTTCGTGGGGACCCCATCAATGCAATTGTCGGCTGAGGTCCTCGACCCGGGTCCTCAGATCCTTCAGCTCCTCCTCCGCCTGGTCCAGCAGCTTGAGCGCCAGCCCGTGGGCGCTGACCAGCTCCTCCAGCGGCGCATTCGGGTCCGAAAGGCGGGCGATCGCCCGCTCCAGGCGGTCCAGGACGTCGGCCGGTTCCGCGCTCACGCGATGGCGGAGGCGACGCGGCCGAGGATGCCGTTCACGAACCTTCCAGCGTCGTCGCCGGAAAAGGTCTTGGCCAGCTCGATCGACTCGTTGATCGCGGCCTTTGGCGGCACGTGCTTGTCGATGGTCAGTTCGTAGACAGCGATGCGCAGGATCGTGCGATCCACCTTGGCCATCTGCTCGACCTTCCAGTGTTCGGACGCATCGCGGAGCACTGCGTCGAGCGTTTCGCGGTTGGCGAGCACCCCGCGCACGAGGTCGCTCGCGAACGCTGCGACATCAGGCGTGGCGGCGCTCTCGGCCGCGTGGTACTGCAGGACCTCGTCGGGATCGTCGGACGATGTCTCGAGCTGGAACAGCACCCGTAGCGCAAGCTCGCGCGCCTGGTGCCTCTTGCCGGAGTGGCTTCGGTGGGGCCTCGACGGGCTAGCTGGCAAACGCGACGCTGGAGACGAAGACGTTCACCTCGCCGACCTCGAGACCAAGCATCCGCTCCGTCGCCTCGACCACGTTGCTCTGCACCGCGCTGGCGACCGGGGCGAACTGCGACTCCGAGTCGACTGAGATGAAGACCTCCAGGTGGATCGAGCGGTCGGCCTCGACCTGCACGCGCACGCCGCGGTGGGCCGTCTGCCGCCTGACCCAGTCTCCGAAATGTCGAGCCGCAGCCTCGTCCATGCCCGCTACGCCCTCGACCTCGCAGGCGGCCATCGCCGCGATGCTGGCGATAACCTCGTTGGCCACGCGAACGGCTCCGAGAGTGGCGGTTTCTCCCATTCGCGCCACCATACGCCCTTGGCGTCGAGCACGGCTAGTGCCCGGCTACAAAACTAGGCGCGCTCTATGTAGGTGCGGGTACGGGTATCCACCCTGACGACGTCGCCGGTCTGGATGAACAGCGGCACCTGGATCGTCGCTCCGGTCTCGAGCTTCGCGAGCTTGGTCGCGCCGGAGACCGTGTCGCCGCGAAAGCCTGGATCCGTCTGGACGACCTTGAGCTCGACGTTGATCGGCAGCCCCACTCCTATGAGGCGCTGATCGTGACGCTGCAGGAACACCTCGCTGCCCTCCTTCAGGAATGGCAGCACGTCCTCGAGCATCTCCTCGTCTACTGGCACCTGGTCGTACGTCCGCGAGTCCATGAAGTAGTGGTGGTTGCCGTCGGTGTACTGATAAGTCGCCTCGGTGCTTTCGATGCGAACCGTCTTGAACTTGTCGCCGCTGCGAAAGCTCTGCTCGAAGATCGAGCCCGTGATCACGTTGCGCAGCTTGGCCTTGATGACCGCTCCGGCTCGCGCCAGCTTGATGTGCTCGACAGTCACGATGGACAGGAGCTGACCGTCCATCTCGAACATCGTTCCCGGGCGAAAGTCGTTAGTGCTTACCACCCTGTTCCGTCAGGTACTCCAGCGCCAGCTTGTAGCCGTCGAATCCCAGTCCGGTGATCACCCCACGAGCCGCGCGTGCTGTCACGCTCTTGGATCGAAACTTCTCGCGCGCGTGGATGTTCGAGAGGTGAACCTCCACCACCGGAAGCGCGAGCGCCTGCAGGCAATCGTATAGGGCGAGCGAGTAATGGGAGAACGCGCCCGGATTGATGATCACACCTGCTGAGCCAGGCGCTTCCTTCTGCAAGAAGTCGATGATCTCTCCCTCGCTATTGCTCTGGAAAAGCGACACCTGCACGCGGAGCTCGGCCGCGCGCGCTCGCAACATGTCGTTGAGGTCAGCGAGCGACCGCGTGCCATAAATCTCCGGCTCGCGCTTGCCGAGCAGGTTCAGATTGGGTCCGTTGACGACCACTATCTTGCTCACGCGATGGCTCCTCGCACCACCCGCCGCACGAGCCGCACGGGCACGTCCTGACCGATCACGGCGTGGCCGATACGGCGAGGCAGCACCCACGCCACACGGCCGCGCCTGGCTTTCTTGTCCGTCGGGATGGCGGCCATCATCCTGTCCAGCGACACGCGCGGATGCTCGTCACGAAGACCGTACGTCGTGAGCAGTTCGTCCTGCGCGTCGACCAGACGCTCGGAGCACAGGCCGAGGGCGAACGCGATGTTGGCGGCGATCCTCATGCCGAGCGCCACGGCGCGCCCGTGGGAGATGCGGAAGCGGCTCGCGGCCTCGAGTGCGTGAGCGGCGGTGTGTCCGTAGTTCAGGATCGCGCGCGGCCCGCGATCACGCTCGTCGCGCGCCACCACCAGCGCCTTGGCTGTCGCACAGCGTTCGATCACGTCCTCGAGCGCGTCCTGATCGCCCGCGGTGAGGCGCGCGCTCTCGCGGTGGAGGACGTCGAACAGTCCGCGGTCCATGGCGACGGCGTACTTTACAACCTCGGCAAAGGCCTCCCGGTACCGATTGCGGGGCAGCGTGTCGAGGCACGCGAGGTCGGAGATGACCGCCGAGGGCTGCCAGAACGTACCGATGGCGTTCTTCATGCGCACGCCGTTCACGCCGGTCTTGCCGCCGATGCTCGAGTCGACCATCGCGAGCAACGTGGTGGGCACCTCGATGTAGCGGATGCCGCGCAGCCAGGTCGAGGCGGCCATCCCGGCGAGGTCGCCGACGGTGCCGCCGCCGACCGCCACGATGCAGCCCCCGCGGTCGATGCGCTGGCGCTCCAGGAACGCTAGCAGCCCGGCCAGCCCGGCCAGAGACTTCGATCTCTCGCCACCCGGCACGACGTAGATCGCGTTCTTCACCCGGGCCGCCTTCAGGTGCTTCGCCGCCGCTTGCGCGATGGCCCTCACGCTGGCATCCGCGACCACCACCGCGCCGGTGGGCTCCAGCCGCGCCATCGTTCGGCGCAGCTCCTTCAGCACCCCGCGACCGATGTGCACGGGATACGTGCCGCCGGGCGTGTCGACGATCAGCCGGGCCAAAGTGCCAGTAGATCCGTGGCGATCTCATCCGGCGAGCGGTCCGCGTCGACCCGGTGCGTCGCCTCTTCGTAGCGCGGGCGGCGCCGTTCGAACAGATCGGCCACGTCACTGCGCAGCCGGCCGGCGACCAGTGGCCGGTTCTCGCTTCGGCCTATGCGCTCCCAGATGGTTTCGAACGACAGCTCCAGGTACACGGGTATCGAGCGCTGCCGGATGAGAAGCCAGTTGGCGTCGTCCATAACGGTGCCGCCGCCCAGCGCAGCGACTCCGCCGCTCTGCAAGGCTTCAGGTAGGAGCCGCGACTCCAGGCTGCGAAACGCAGCCTCGCCACGCCTGGCGAAGATTTCGTGGATTCTCATTGCGGCCTCGTTCTCGATCATGAAATCGAGGTCGAGGAAAGGCGCTCGCGCGCGGTAAGCCACCAGCGCCCCGACCACGCTCTTGCCCGAGCCCATGAAGCCGATGAGCGCAAGGCTCTTCTTGGGCGCCGAAATGTGGGTTCAGACGCCTGACTGGCCGGTCGGGCTGCTGGGAACGACACCGCGCCGGCGCTCCGACTGAACAAACACGTGGTCACGAAACACGCCTGGCTTGGGCAGGTGCACGAGCACCTCGGCCCCCTGTGCGCCCGCGGCGTCGACCTCCACGCGTCCATAGCCCAGGATCCGC
>VBFW01000366.1 GCA_005880525.1 Chloroflexota bacterium
ATCACCGAAGATCGCCAGGCGCAAGAGGCCTTGGCCAGGGCCCAGCAGGAGGCCATGCGGGCAAACCGGGCGAAGAGCGAGTTCCTTGCCAACATGAGTCACGAGCTGCGCACTCCTCTAAATGCGATCCTCGGGTTTGCGGAGCTTCTCATCGACGACACGACGGGCCGGTACGAGGAGTCGGTGCGCCGCCGCTTCCTTGGTCAGATCCACCACAGCGGCCAGCACCTGCTTCAGCTCAT
>VBFW01000367.1 GCA_005880525.1 Chloroflexota bacterium
CGCATCGTCGCCAAACGGCAAGACTCGTGAAAGCGCCGGTGCCCGAGGGCACCGACGCTTGTTGCGACTGAACGCCAAGGGTTTCTAGCTCGTCGGGTCGATCCTTCCAAAGAGTCCGTGCGACTCGCCATCGAGTCCGGCCGTGAAGAACAGCGCGTTCGCCGGCCCGGAGTTCGTGCTGCCGGAGCCGAAGACGATGGCCCAAAGCCCGTCAATCACCAGGGCCCGATTGTCCGGGCCGCGAAGCTGGTCGATGAATTCGCCGGTCGCAGGGTCGATCACGTTGATGCGGCCGTCTCCGAAGTTGCCCACCAGCAGGTCCCCAGAGAATCGCCCGAAGCCGGCTGGAGCGATCGCGACGCCCCACGGAGAGTTGAGCCGGCCGCGCGTGACGGCGCGCCTGACCAGGTTGGGATCCGAGAATGAGCCTGCCAGCGTCACGTGGTGGAAGTTCGTGTCGAACACGTCAACCGTTCCTGCCCTGAAGTTGGCCGCGTACAGGAACGTGCCCTGGCTGTTGCTCCCGATGGCAAGCCCTTTGTAGACGGCGGCTGAAGATGGGCCCACCACGGTCACAGCGGTGGTCATCGGTGCGTCCCACGCAACTATGCTTCCGTCCTCCGTCGAGAACATGAACCGGCCATGCCGGGCCGTCCCGGTGCAGTCGGTGAAGTTGAACGAGCCACTGCCGTCAAATACGATCCCCGTCGGCGTACCCGTCCCAGAACAGTCCGCCATCGGGACATTGACGGGATTGAACGGCACCGGAAACCGCGTGCCATCCGCCTTGAGCAGGGTGCTCAGGCCGGTGCCGTTGTCGGACGTCCACCACGGCGTTGTGGGCCCGCGCACGAGACCCCACGGATTGACCAGGCTTGAGTCCGTTTGCGGAGCGCGCCCGGGGATGTCCGAGGCAAGATCCGTTTCGACGTAACCGCCGGATCCTGCCGCCGCCGGCGTCGCCGACATGATGAATGCGAGGCAAAGCCCCGCGAGCGCCGTGATCGTCTTTCTT
>VBFW01000368.1 GCA_005880525.1 Chloroflexota bacterium
GTCGATATCGACCGATCGCGTCACCCCATCCTCGGGCGACTCCACCCGTACGGCGCCGAGCGGATTCCTGCCGAGCGACCACCACCGCCGCCGCATCGTCGATCGGCAGTGGTTGGCGACGATCGAAAGGAACCACGACCGTGATTGGGCTGGGTCACGAAGACGGCCCAGGGAGCGCCACGCCTTGACCGCGGACTCTTGCACGGCGTCCCGCGCCTCGTCCGGGTCTTGGAGGAGCGTGACCGCCAGCCGGTAGCCGGGCTCGATGTAAGGGCCGATCAGGGCGTCGAAGTCCATCGCCCGGGTCGAGGCTTCGAGCGCCCGCGACATCTGCACCCATGTTGGACGCCGTGGCGCGGGATTTAGTTCCCTCAGGTATCCCTTCCCGCTGCGGGAAAGGGTCAGAGTGAGGGCCTGGAGAGCCCCTAAGCCCCACAACGCCGGGGCTTCTTTGGTAAGGTGGCCTCTTCCCAGTACCTGAGCAGTGTCCCGCCAGCGTCAAAGCTCCGAGTTCCCGCCAACGTCACCGCTCCGTGTTCAGGCCTGAAGGCGCCCCAGGGGTAGGGCGTCCCCAAGGAGGAGCGTCCCGGATTTGGTTCCGCTTGTCCGTGCTGTCCTCGTGTGGACAGTCGTACTGGTTTCGATCGTGCTGCCGCGCATCCAGCCGCCGCCCGCTCCCGCGAGCCCGGCCGTGACGCAGTTCAGCTCGTACCAGGCCCAGTCGATGACGCAAGCCGCGCACGACCAGAAGGCCCAGGCCCAGCGCCAGGCGGTGGCTCAGGCGTGGACGAGCGAGTACACCAAGAGCTACGAGGCGTACCAGGCCAAGCTTCAGGCCGAGGCGGAGGCCCAGGCTGAGGCCGCCCGGATCGCCGCCCTCAGCAACCACCCGCCGCCGCCGCCGTACATCGCGCAGGCCATCCACAACGCCTTCACGCCGCTTGGCGATCGCGCGGTGCAGTGGGCCTTCAACGTGGCGTGGTGCGAGTCGCGCTACCACCCGACCTCGGTGAACAGCGAGAGCGGCGCGTCCGGCCTCTTCCAGTTCCTGCCCAGCACGTGGGCCTTCACGCCACAGCACACCCTGTCCCCGTTCGATCCAATCGCCAACTCGAACGCTGCGGCGTGGCTGTATGCAAGGGACGGCCCCAGTCAGTGGGTGTGTCAAGGCTGACATCCCCACCGGGCCAGGTCGCTCCGCGACCGGGCCCACCTCCCCGCGAGCGGGGAGGGTCTAGCTCTCGGTCGTGACCTCGAGGATTTCGAGCTGAAAGATCGGCTGCTTCTCGCTCGCGCCCTTGAGCAGCATCGGCTCGTAGTCGACGACCGACACCTTGTTCAGTAGCGCGTCACGGGTGGCCTCCGACATCAGCACCCGCGGCGGCCGCACCTTCGACAGGTAGGCGCTGTTGTTCACAGGCACGCCGATGAGCGTGAACTCGAGCCGCTTGGGCGACCCGACGTGCCCGGCGACCACCTCGCCCGTGTCGAGCCCGATGCCAATGGCGATCGTCGGGAGCCCGTCACCCGAAAGCTCCCCGTTCAGCCGGTCGACCTCCTGCACCATCGCCTGCGCGGCCTCGTAAGCGCGCTCGGCGTGGTCGTCCATCGGGTTTGGGGCGCCGAAAACCACGAGCATTCCGTCGCCCTGGAACTTGTCGATGTTGCCACCGTGCATCAGGACGATGTCGATCATGCGGCCGAAGTACTTGTTGAGGAAGTTCACGAGCTCCTGCGCCGGCATTCGCTGGGACAGGGTCGAGAAGCCGGCGATGTCGGAGTTGAGCATCGTCACGTGACGCCTCTCACCCGGGAGGAACACGGTGCCCGGCACTGACCGCTCCAGCACGTAATCGGTGACCTGCTTGTTGACGTAGCGCTCGAACAGGTGCCGCAGGAACTCGGAGCGCTCGTACTGCCGAGCGTTGTCGATGGCGATGGCGGCCAGGTCGGAGATGGCCTGGAGGAACTCCTTGTCCTTCTCTTCGAAGATGGCGGCGCGGAACGGGTTGTCGACGTAGACGGCGCCGATCACCTTGCCCTTGGTGACGAGCGGGACGGTCTTGGAGCCCAGAAAATGACGCGACTTCTCGGTGTCGGTCTCGCCGCCGCCCATCTGCACCGACATCTCGTTGGTGACAGGGTCGACCAGCACGATGAAGCCGCGTGACGCGTGCATCAGGCTGATGACGCGGTCCATGACGTTGCGGAGCACGGAGTCCAGTTCGAGAGACGAGCTGAGGTCCCTCGCCAGCTCGTAGAGCACGTGATCGCGAATATGAATGTCGCCGTCGGCGGCCATGTCCGCGGTCAGTCTACTGCCCAAGTTCGCACCCCCACTCATCGGTAAACTCGATTTCCCTTGGTTTACGTTGAAACCCTCCAGTCCGATGCCTACGCGCTCCTCGAGGGCCTTAATCCACCCCAAAGAGACGCCGTCACGCACGGCGACGTCCCGCTCCTGATCTTTGCCGGCGCCGGCAGCGGCAAGACCCGCGTGCTGACCGTACGCATCGCCCATCTCATCGCCACCAAGCGCGTCTGGCCGGACCGGCTCCTGGCCGTCACGTTCACCAACAAGGCAGCCCGGGAGATGCGTTCGCGCGTCGAGGCGCTGGTGGGCGAGGACGCGAAGAAGATGTGGGTGGGCACTTTCCACGCCACCGCGGTGCGCATCCTGCGCCGCGAGGCCGGGCGCATCGGCATCGCCTCGAGCTTCGTGATCTTCGACGAGGACGACACCCGCGCGGCCATCAAGCGCGTCATGGACGACCTGAAGATCGACCCGAAGCGGTACCCGCCCGCGGGGTTCAGCCATGGCATCTCGCAGGCCAAGAACGAGCTGAAGGGCCCGAGCGAGTACCCGAACCGCAGCTACCACGACGAGGTCGTGCGGCGTGTGTATGAGTCGTACCAGGACCTGCTCAGGCGCTCGGGCGGGCTCGACTTCGACGACCTGATCATGAAGTTGGTCGAGCTTCTCCAGACCGACCAGGAGGCGCTCGACAAATGGCGCGACCGCTTCCGCCACGTCCTCGTCGACGAATACCAGGACACCAACCGCGCCCAGTACGTCCTGGTGAACCTGCTGGCGCAGGAGCACCGCAACGTGGTCGTGGTCGGCGACGACGACCAGTCGATCTATCGCTTCCGCGGCGCCGATGTGCGCAACATCCTCGATTTCCGCAAGGACTACCCGGACGCGGAGGTCGTGCGGCTGGAGCAGAACTACCGCTCGAGCCAGGCCATCTTGGACGCCGCTTACAGCGTCATCAGGCACAACCCCGAGCGCGCCGAGAAGCGGCTGTGGACCGTGCGCGCCGGCGGCGAGAAGGTGACCGCCACGCAGGCCTACAACGAGGTCGAGGAGGCCGAGTTCGTGGCCGACGAGATCGAGCGGCTCCGCAAGACCGACGGCCGCAAGCACGCGGACTTCGCAGTCCTGTACCGAACCAACGCGCAGTCCCGGTCCTTCGAGGATGTGCTGGCCCGGCGGCGCATTCCGTACCGCCTCGTTGGCGGCGTCCGGTTCTGGGAGCGGCGCGAGGTGAAGGACCTGGTCGCATACCTGCGCTTCACGTTCAACCCTCGCGACGCCTTGAGCTTCGGCCGCATCGTCTCGGTGCCGCCGCGGAAGATCGGCAACGTCACGGTCGAGGCCATCAACTCTTTCGCGCGCGACACGGAGGCCGACATCCTCAGCATCCTCGCGGACCCGGCGCGCGTGCCGGGCCTGCCGCGAGCCGCGGTCGTGCCGCTCCAGGGGTTTCGCGCCCAGCTCGAGTCGCTGCGTGCGGTGCTCGGTGTGCTGCGGCCAAGCGAGCTCGTCGACCA